>JBMZTF010000009.1:0-20818 GCA_049623565.1 Litorivicinaceae bacterium | reverse complement strand
AACTCATTTCAAACGTCCGCTCAACACCAACCCATAGGGCTTTCACTGGCGTTTCTTTCACTGTGCGAATTAATTCGGGCGGTAGCGGTTTCACAACAGGAGCGACTCCCAAGAAACCATATGGACCGTTGGGACCCTCTCGGGTCTCAGGAACCACTATCAGGGTTCGCCTGACTCCTGCCCTCTCAACCACCAACTCTGTCGAAAGACCATACGCGACCTTGATGGAATCCACGAACTCAGCCCAGCCATTAACTGACTCTCCATTGACCGTGATAATTCGATCACCCACTATGAGTCCAGCCGCCTCTCCGGCCCCACCCGGAATAACCCGAGCGAGTTCCGCATCAATCGGTGGTGACCAAGGTTTTACACCAAAGGCGACCAAAGGGCTTTGATCTGTTATTAGATCATCCGGAACTGGGATGGTAATCGTATTGACAATACTTGAGTCCAACGGACGTAACCCAATTTGGACCGCGTTCTGATCACCAATCACATCAACCATGGCGATTGAAATACGTTCCCACGACTCCATCGGACGCCCGTTAAAGGAAACGACTTCTGCCGGAAGCTTTGTTTTCGTCACGGTCTCGGCAGGTAATTCACCAGCCACCGGAACAGGCGTCTGTACGCCAACCATGCTAATTACCGCGTAAACCAAGGCCGCAAAAATAAAATTAATCCCAGGGCCGGCTGCAACGATTGCAAAACGCTGCCCGACAGTTTTTTGATCAAACGCCTCGCTCCGCTCTTCCTTCGAGAGGGATTGCTCGCGACCATCGAGCATTTTCACGTACCCACCAAGAGGTATCGCTGCTACACAGAACTCAGTTCCAGATTGATCCGTCCAAGTATATAGCGCCCGCCCGAAACCAACCGAGAACCGAAGTACGCGAACACCACACCGTTTGGCTACCCAATAGTGACCGAACTCATGAACTGTAACCAAAACGCCTAACGCAACGATTGTCGCGAGAATTGTGATAATCATGCGCGCTCCATAATCCAACTGTCTGCTATCCGACGGCCCATACTATCAATTGAAAGTACGTCGTCGATAGAGGATATAGGCTGTCTAGCGATCCGATTCAAGCAATCGGATACAAGTTCGGTGATTTCGTTGAAACTGATTCGTTTCTTTAAGAAGGCCTCGACCGCAATCTCGTTCGCGGCGTTTAAGATAATAGGACGATCACCCCCCTCAACGCTTACCTGACGAGCTATAGCCAGTGCGGGGAAAGCCTTATGATTTACGGGTTCAAATTGAAGCTTTGATAGCTTCGTTAGATCCAACCGCTCGACGCTGATATCTAATCGCTCTGGAAAACCTAGCGCATGTGCGATAGGTATCCGCATATCAGGACTCCCAAGTTGCGCGAGCATCGAACCATCAACGAACTCTACCAATGAATGTACGGCCGACTCAGGATGAATAACCACGTCAATGGCACTTTCAGGGACACTGAAGAGGTGTGTTGCCTCAATCAGTTCAAGGCCTTTATTCATTAAAGTCGCTGAATCGACCGAAATCTTTCGACCCATAGACCAATTTGGATGTGCCACAGCCTGATTCGGCGTGGCAGCAGCCATGGCGTCGATACTCCACTCGCGGAATGGTCCACCAGAACAGGTCAACACTAATTGCCTCAGCCCTGAGATTGGTTGGCCAACGACATATGAATCCGGTAAGCACTGAAATATCGCATTGTGCTCCGAATCAATCGGTAAAAGCATCGCTCCCTTTGTCTCTGCCGCGGACATCATCAACTGACCACCCATGACAAGAGCTTCTTTGTTAGCAACGCAAACACGTTTACCGGCAGTTACAGCAGCATAAGTTGAAACCAAGCCCGCCCCACCAACAATGGCAGCCATTACTACATCAACATCAGATGCACTTGCGGCTTCGGTGAGCGCACTCTCTCCAAATGCAAGCGAACCATTAAAGCTACCTGGCATCTTTTCAATCATTGCAGTGGCTTCTGACTGATCACTCAATATCACATGCTTAGGTCGAAAACGCTCAATAATTCCCACAAGTTTGTCTACAGAACTATGTGCACTGACTACTTCGAGATGAAATCGCTCTGGATACGCCTCAATAACCGAGAGTGTTGATTCACCAATTGAGCCTGTCGCGCCAAATAATGCCACACCAATTGTCATAACGACGGCCAGCCCGTGAAATGAACGCTCAATGCAAATACCGGCGTTGCGGCTGTTAATGAGTCGATACGATCCATCACACCACCATGACCTGGCAGAAGAGAACTCGAATCTTTAACTCCCTGTTCCCGCTTAATCAAACTTTCAAAGAGATCACCAAGCACCGAAAACAAGACTGTGATCACCACGATTCCGGGCAATACGAACCACGCAATCGGAGAGAATAGCTGATGGGAGGGTTCGGCCAGGGACGCGCCAAGTATTCCAATCACTAATGCAATAATCACTCCTCCCACGAGCCCTTCCCAGCTCTTACCGGGACTGACATTCGGGGCAAGCTTTGTAGTACCAAACTGACGTCCAACGAAATATGCACCCACGTCAGCTGCCCAGATGCTTGTTACTAATAACGCAGTCAGCAAAATATGCGCCTCATGACGGCGGAGATACAAAAGCGCTACATATGCTGGGATCAGAACTAATAGTCCAAAACCAAGTTTTATACACTTTCCATCCACCCGTTGTTTACTTCTTGGGTACATCATCACCATTAAAGCGGCACCAAACCAGAAGGTACAACCAATGCCTAAAATCATGGGGATATCCGCATTCGGCAAAAGGTAGGACCAAATCAAAACGCCACCAAATATTACAAGCAAGGCCCTTGTTAACAGCTGATTAACAAACCCAGATAAACGGATCCATTCCCATGCTCCCACCAACACGATCAGACCTACGCAAATAGCAAAAGCATCCTCAGGAAGAACGAACAAGATCAAAAGCGCGATTGGTAGCATCACCAATGCGGTCAATACGCGTGCTTTTAGCACAACTAGCCTCTCACCTGCTCTGAGGTCTTTCCGAAGCGTCGCTCTCGCCCGGCGTAATCTGAGAGGCAAGCGTCAAGAGACTCTCCGCCGAAATCAGGCCACAAAACATCACTGAACACCAATTCAGCATATGCCGACTGCCAGAGCAAAAAGTTAGAAATCCGATGCTCACCGCCAGTGCGAATCATGAGATCCACGGCCTGCTGATCTGCTAAATGATGGTTCTCTTCGAATATCTGCTCATCAATTGCCTCCGACGTAAGAAGCCCGTCTCTCACTTGAGCAGCCAAACGCCTCGCGGTATCCACAATATCCCAACGTCCACCATAGTTCGCAAAAACATTAAGCTTCAAACGCGAGCCCTTTACTGTCGCCTCTTCTGCCCGTACCATCGCTCCAATCAAAGAGTCTGAGAATCGGGACCTATCACCGATGATCTTGAGTGCAATCTCGTTTTTTACGAGCTCCGGAATTTCATCATTCAGCGATTTTTCGAACAGACGCATTAGACCATCAACTTCTAGCTTTGGTCGTTTCCAATTCTCGGACGAAAATGCGAAAACAGAGAGTGTATGAATTCCTCGTTCGATACACCTTCGGATCACCCGGCGAAGTGCATCGGCGCCGGCAGCATGTCCCGCAAGCTGTCTCTTGCCATGCAATTTTGCCCAGCGATTATTGCCGTCCATTATGATAGCAACATGACCCGGCGTGAGAGGCGCAGTCATGGGCCTTAGACTTCCATCAGGTCGGCTTCTTTTTCCCGTAACAACTGATCGATGCGCTTGACTATGTCATCGGTCAGTTTTTGGATATCGTCCCCAGCGCGACGATCATCGTCTTCGGTAATTTCTTTTTCTTTTAAGAGATCTTTCACATCAGCCAACGCGTCACGGCGGATATTACGTACAGCAACTTTTGCTTGCTCAGCTTCAGCGCGCGCTTGTTTGGTGTAGCCTCTACGCGTTTCCTCGGTCAATGGAGGCATCGGGACACGGATCACATCGCCTGCGGATGCCGGATTTAATCCAAGATCTGATTTCATGATCGCCTTTTCAACTTCACCCACCATCGGCTTTTCCCAAGGAGTTACCACCAAGGTCCTCGCATCTTCAATTGTGATGTTGGCAACCTGGCTGATCGGAACTTCTGAGCCGTAATAGTCCACACGGACCGTATCCAAAATCGATGGATGAGCTCGACCTGTCCGGATCTTTGCAAAGGCATGCCCTAGGGCCTCAAATGACTTTTCCATCCGGGATTTAGCATCCGATTTAATATCATTAATCACGTATCGGTTCCTTCATCAATCAACGTGCCCTCCTGTTCACCTCGAACAATTGACAGCAGCGCACCTTGTTTACTCATATTAAAAACCCGAACTGGCATTGAATGGTCTCGAACCAAGCAAATCGCCGTTAAGTCCATCACACCCAACTGCTTCGCCAAAACAGTCTCGTAATCTAAGTTCTCATACTTTACCGCATTTGAATTCTTCTCGGGATCAGAATCATATACCCCATCCACTTTCGTGGCTTTCAAAACCAAGTCGCAATCTACCTCGATTGCACGTAAGCAAGCTGCTGAATCAGTCGTGAAAAATGGATTACCAGTCCCAGCGGCAAAAATTACAACATCGTTTTGATCGAGATATCGCATTGCGCGACGGCGATCATAGTGCTCAACCATGCCGCTCATTGGAATCGCACTCATCACATGACTTGCAATCGATGAGCGTTCAAGCGCGTCACGCATCGCAAGAGCATTCATCAAAGTTGCAAGCATCCCCATATGATCGCCTGTGACACGGTCAAGACCAGCTTTATGCAATTCAGTACCCCGGAACAAGTTTCCTCCCCCGATCACCAAGCCCACTTGCACGCCAATTCCAACTAACTGACCGATCTCGAGTGCCATTCGGTCAAGCACCTGTGGACTAATTCCGAATCCGTCATCTCCAGCGAGCGCCTCACCTGACAGTTTCAACAATATTCTCTTATAACGCACCGAACGTTCACCCTTTGACATATTTCCTCCAAAAAAAAGGCCGCGTGAGCGGCCTTTTCCAAAAAACATCCGTTCATTTAAGCAACAAGCGCTGTTTTTACCTTTTTCATCGCATTCTTCTCAAGCTGACGAATGCGTTCCGCAGAAACATTATACTTACCCGCTAGCTCGTGCAGAGTCGCTTTTTGATCGGCCAACCAACGGCACGCCAAAATGTCTTTACTTCGATCATCCAAGTTAGCTAATGCTGAATAAAGGCGATCCGTTGTGTCCTTTGTCCAGTCCTGTCTTTCCAAAATTTGGGCAGGATCAGCGTCTGATGCTTCGAGATACTGCGAGGGTGACATCGATAAATCGTCATCATCGTCTGTATACCCGTCAAATGCCATGTCTTGCGCAGCAAGGCGGCCTTCCATTTGACGGACAACCTCCTCGCTAACCCCAAGGTCACTAGCAACGTTCTTAACTTCATCGGCAGTGAACCAAGCCAACCTTTTCTTAGCGCTCCGAAGGTTGAAAAACATTTTGCGCTGAGCTTTAGTGGTTGCGACCTTGACAATCCGCCAATTTTTTAAAATATACTCATGCATCTCGGCTTTAATCCAATGCACCGCAAAAGACACCAAACGAACTCCCATCTCAGGGTTAAAACGCTTCACAGCCTTCATTAAACCTACGTTGCCTTCTTGAATTAGATCTGCCTGAGGCAAGCCGTATCCAGAATAGCTGCGCGCAATATGAACTACAAAGCGCAAATGTGACATAACCAATGATCGTGCGGCGTCAAGATCGTTGTCGTAATACAAACGATCAGCAATTTCTTTTTCTTCTTCCGCGGTCAAAATAGGAATCTGACTTACGGCCTGAACATAGGCCTCAATCTGGCCTCCTGGTAGTAATACTTCTACAGGTAAATTCGATTTTTTAGGCATAACACACCTCGCTTCATCTAGCTCGCGCATGAATAACGTCACCGACCTCCCTGTTTAGACTATTGTCTTAGTATATAGACAAAATAGCCTTATTTTAGTTCCTCTATGCCGAAAATCACCCGCAATTCGCGCCCTTTTGTCACTAATGAAGAGCTCTCAATTGTCGACTGACAGCACGCTCTGCACCGATCCAACTCGCCAGTATTGCAGTCAAAGCAACACCAACGAGTATCCGACCGTCCGTGGGAAAATCTTCAAGCCGCCTATCCAAGGCCCTCAAATTCGATGCAAGGGTTGTGGACATTACCTCATTTACGAGGGAAATCACAAGGCATGCAGTCAAACCAGCTAAAATTCCAAGCAGCGTCGCCCGATACAAATAAGGTCGTCTGATGAAATGGCGAGGTGCCCCCAAAAGGGTATAGAGCTTAATCCGACGACGATCGTCTACAACATCAGCTGCCGCAACCAAAAACACAGCCATCAGGACCCCAATAGCGGTCAACGCCGATAAGCCAATACCTAAAAAGCCTAGCGTCTCTACCAAAGACGCATATTGAATGCGTGTCGAAGGATAATACCTCAGCGAAAGTATGCGTTGGTCAAATGTAAGCGACTCAACAACTTGATTTTCGCTTGACTCAACGCCTTGAGCGGAGAATTTAACGCGAAATGCGTCCGGCAGAGGATTATTGCTCTTTAAGTCTGCAATTGGCCCCAAACCATCCTGTGCACTCAGTTGCTCAAGTGCAGCGCTCCTCGGTACAAAAATGATCTGGTCAATATCTGGCATTTCAGCAAGCGTGCGCTCTAGGTCAATCCTTCCCTCAATGTCGAGCTCCTGTTTTAGAAATACGATCGCCTCACTCCGGACAGCATCTTCGGGCACGAGAGAGACCATTCCAAGCCAAATCTGCGCAAGCCAACCGGGGATCGCTAGTAAAATCCCAAGTAGACTAACCAGAATGACAAACTGAGTTAATCGATCAGAGGTGCGCTTCCATGCGTCATGGGCCGCCTGAATGTGATCTAAAATCCAACGGCTCATTAATTTGCTCCCATGCCATCAGATATAAGAGACCCGTTTTCAATAACTAATCGACGAAATGGCAGAGACTCAACAACAGCACGTTCGTGCGTCGCAACTAAAATGGTGACTCCCAACTGCTGAAATTGGGTAAACATGCGCATCACCCGTGCCGAAAGCTCCGGATCAAGGTTCCCTGTTGGCTCATCGGCTACCAACAAAGCAGGTCGATGTACGATTGCTCGAGCGATACCTACACGTTGTTGCTGGCCGCCAGATAATACGTGTGGACTCGCGCTCGCCTGATCCGATAGATCCACCCGAGACAACGCTGCTTTGACTCGTTTTGGAATTTCTGATTGGTTGAATCCCGAAATACGAAGCGGTAATGCGACGTTGTCAAAAACAGATAAGTCCTCTTCCAAATTAGGGTCTTGAAACACCACGCCAACGCGTCGTCGATAACGCGCAAGCTTTTCACCTGATAATGTTGATAGATCGGCTCCTGCCACACGAACGGTGCCAGATGATGCCGTCTCTAAACCCAAAATCAAACGCAGTAAAGTGGATTTACCTGCCCCAGAGTGCCCCGTCAGAAAAGCCATCTCACCGGGTGCAAGACGAAAGTTCACATCAGAGAGCGCTTGACGTTGGCCACCGTATACTTTGGCAACGCTCTCAAATTCAATCACTCGGAAGCCTCCGCAAACATTGCGTCAACAAACGCCTCCGCATCAAATGCACGCAAGTCTTCGGCTTTTTCACCAAGCCCCACGTAACGGATCGGCAAACCAAACTCACGGGAAAGCGCAAACACGATGCCGCCCTTGGCAGTGCCATCGAGTTTCGTTAAAACCAATCCTGTCGGCTGAATTGCCTTCGAAAATTCTCGCGCCTGACTGATCGCGTTTTGGCCTGTGCCAGCATCCAAAACGAGAAGCACCTCATGTGGCGCACCAATATCAAGCTTACCGAGCACTCGGCCAATCTTTTCCAGCTCATTCATCAAATTCGCTTTGTTTTGAAGACGACCCGCCGTATCGGCCAACACAATGTCAGTGCCCCGCGCTTTCGCTGATTCACACGCATCAAAGAGAACGGATGCTGAATCTGCGCCCGTTTCTTGAGCGATCACCGGGACTCTGTTGCGCTCACCCCAAGTTTTTAACTGCTCAACCGCTGCGGCACGGAATGTGTCACCAGCTGCCAGCAAAACAGATCGACCATCGGATTGATAACGATGCGCAAGCTTCCCTATGGTAGTCGTTTTACCAACACCGTTAACACCAACCATCAAAATCACATGCGGCTTATTCAGGCCCTCATCCACAGCATCTGTGGATGCAACCAGGGTCGATGCTAAGATGTCTTTTAAGAGTTTCAACAGACCATCGGGGTCAGACACACCGTCTTGCCTCGAGCGCTCCTCGAGGGTCTCCAGCACCCAGTCAGTGGTATCAACGCCGACATCAGACGACAGAAGAATCGCTTCAAGATCTTCACGAATCTCTTCATCAAAACCGGCGCTGAATAAGCTCTTTAAACTACTTGATAACTGAGACCGTGAACGTGATAGCGCTCTAAAGAAACTCACAGGCTCGGCGACTTCGACAGTCACAGGGGCATGATTCGTCGATTCTAACGCATTATCCTGTGGCTGCTTTGGTTCTTCTGATGTCGCTTTTTTTCGCCCGAACAAAAACCAAACGACGAGCGCAACGAATATAGCGACTCCAACAAGCAGAAGTGGATCGAATGTCATGGCACTTAGAAACCCTAATAAACTCAGGATGAGATGATAGCATTTGCAGATGAAAAGAGAGATGAACAAACGCAAAGCCCATACGGGTGTTCGTATTATCGGCGGATCACTGAGGCGCTCAAAAATCGAGGTTTTAGACCGCGACGGCTTGAGACCAACACCCGACCGGGTGCGTGAAACTCTGTTCAACTGGCTCATGCCAGCTTTACCTGGCGCCATTGTGATAGATTGTTTCGCAGGAAGCGGTGCGCTTGGTTTAGAAGCGTTATCGCGAGGCGCATCAGAATGCACTTTTCTAGAGAAAGACAGAGCGATTGCCAGACAACTTCAAAAAAATCTAGAGCGCTTCCAGCTCAGCCCGCAAGCAACAGTTATCTGCTCGGATGTTTTCCAGGTGTCCAGAGAATTGTTTAAAGAGTCCGATATCATCTTTGCAGATCCCCCATTCCACCATGGGATAAGTCAGGACTTTCTGACTTGGATTCACGATAAAGTTCAGCCAGACTCTCGGCTCGTCATCGAGTGCGAACACGACCAGGACCTAAATCTTCGGGGATTTGAGACAATCAGGGAATTGAAAGCAGGCATCGACTGGCTGCGTTTGTTGAGACCAAAACTATGACTATTGCCGTCTACCCAGGAACATTTGATCCAATCACAAATGGGCACATTCACGTTGTTGAGCGGGCAGCCCGCATTTTTGATCGGGTCATTGTTGGAGTAGCTGGGTCGACACACAAAACGCCGACCTTTGATCTTGAAATACGAGTCAGCCTCGCTGAAGAATCACTTGGTCACCTCGATAATGTCGAGGTCCGTGGTTTCCACACTCTACTGGCAAACTTTGCGCAAGCAGTCGGCGCGCGTGTTCTTCTTCGGGGCTTACGCGCTGTTGCAGACTATGAATACGAACTACAACTCGCCAACCTGAATAAACAGCTCGCTCCTGAACTGGAGAGCCTCTTCTTAACCCCCGTCGAGCATTACAGCTTTATATCATCGACATTGGTTAAAGAAGTCGCACGGCTGGATGGCCAAGTACAGGCTTTTGTACCTCAACCTGTCGCGACGGCTTTGAAGAAGCATTTCAATCACTAACGCTGACATTGTCTGCAGAAGTAGCTATTTCGACCGCCAATCACCCGGCTCTGAATCAGCTCTTCACACTGACGGCAACGCTCGCCGTTGCGGCCGTATACCGATAATGTTTGTTGAAAATAACCGGGCTCTCCCTGCCCATTAACAAAGTCCCTGAGCGTTGTGCCGCCTGATTCGATCGCTCTGGCCAAGACCTTTTTTATTTCCTCTGCCAACACCCCATACCGATCTTTTGAGATCCGACTTGCGGCTCTGGAGGGATGAATTCCCGACAGAAAAAGTGACTCAGACGCATAGATATTGCCGACACCAACCACGACAGCATTTGTCATGATGAACGACTTAACTGCGAGACTTCGTCGTCTTGATTGCTCATACAACCAACTACCACTAAACGCATCTGATAATGGCTCAGGCCCTAGTTGACTTATCAGCTGCCTGGCTCTATTGGAGTCTGCCCAAAGAAGACACCCGAATCTGCGAGGGTCGTGATATCTTAGCTCCAAGTCACCAATGCGCATCTGCACATGGTCATGTACTTTCAAAGGGGTGTTCGGACTAAGCAGCCGGAATGATCCGCTCATTCCCAGATGCGACAGTATCTGAGTATTTTCTGTTTCGATCAGGAGATATTTCGCGCGACGTGAAACCGAAAGGCAGGTTTCATTCATCAAACGTTGCGAAAAATCAGCTGGGATGGGCCACCTAAGGGATGGTTGATTAACCCGAACCGAAGTAAATGACTGGCCAATAAGAAACGGCGCGATACCACGCGCCGTTGTCTCGACCTCAGGAAGCTCAGGCATAAGCCTTACTTAATTTTTGCTTCCTTGTAAACCACGTGTTTTCTGACAACCGGGTCGTATTTTTTTATTTCAAGCTTGTCTGGAGTGCTCCGCTTGTTTTTATCGGTCGTGTAGTAATGACCAGTACCAGCAGACGACACCAATTTAATTTTATCGCGCATGGTTTATACCTTCTCGCCACGTGAGCGGATATCTGCCAAAACGGCTTCAATCCCTAATTTATCAATAATGCGCATCCCTTTCGTAGACACGCGAAGACGAACAAAACGCTTCTCGGACTCAACCCAAAACCGATGCCAATGCAGGTTCGGGAGGAAGCGACGCTTCGTCTTGATGTTGGAATGCGACACGTTGTTGCCGGTTGCGGGACCTTTACCCGTTACTTGGCACACTCTTGACATAATCTGATCCGCCTCTTTTTGTACAGACCGAAAAAAATGGATGCGCATAGTATCGCCGCTAGGGAGAACATACAAGGCCCAATCGACGGCTATTTTGACAGCCGCCGTCTGGGGCACTCATGTTATGGTTGGTGCTTCAGTGACAGGGGAACGTCAGTGACACAAATATCCTGGTTTCAAAATAAACACGTTGTGCTTGGTGTCACAGGAGGAATCGCTTGCTACAAAGCCTGCGAACTAGCCAGAGAGCTCGGTAGCCGCGGCGCAGTTGTGCAAGTTGTGATGACAGAAGCCGCGACTGCATTTGTGAGTGCCTTAACTTTCCAAGCGTTAACCGGCCGCGAGGTCAAACTCTCAATGCTCGATCCCAAAGCAGAAACTGGTATGGGCCATATCGAACTGGCCCGATGGGCCGATCTTATTCTGGTTGCACCCTGCACCGCCAACACAATGGCACAGCTAGCGCAGGGCAGAGCTCCAGATCTACTGACTACTCTCTGGGCGGCATCAGCGTGTGAAAAAGCGATCGCGCCCGCTATGAATCAACAGATGTGGAACCATCCGGAGACACAAGCAAACCTCAGCCGGCTAGTTAATGTTGCACAAGTCCTCGGACCAGATTCTGGGATTCAAGCATGTGGTGATGTCGGCTCAGGACGCATGAGCGAGGCGCTCGATATCGCAGATACCCTCGAAGCGACACTGAACCACGGACCGCTCGCAGGAACTCGAGTCGTCATTACAGCAGGCCCCACACACGAGCCACTGGATCCTGTGAGGTATCTGGCAAACCGATCCTCCGGTAAGATGGGCTTTGCGCTAGCCAAAACAGCAAATCGCCTTGGCGGTGCAGTGACACTTATCACTGGTCCTGTGCATCTTGAGACACCAGCTGGCGTGAATCGAATTGATGTTGAAACGGCTGATGAGATGCACGCTGCCGTGCATTCAGTGCTTGATGGGGTCGACCTATTTATAGGTACCGCCGCCGTCTGTGATACTCGTCCCGCAAATATTTCCAATCAAAAACTAAAAAAGTCGAAAGACGATTTGTCTCAAATCGCATTGGTCGAAAACCCCGACATTATCCAATCAGTCGCCACCAGTCCGAACCGTCCTACCTTGGTGATCGGCTTTGCGGCGGAAACCGAATCTGTTCTCGAACACGCACGACAAAAACTGACTGCGAAATCGCTCGATGCCATCATCGCCAACTGCGTTTCGGGTGGCGAGATCTTTGGGCAAGACGACACACAGGTCACGGTTATTGATCACGATAGCGATCACGCACTCGCTGCTGGAACCAAATCTGAGGTGTCTAAAGAGATCCTCGCAACCCTTTCTAGACGCCTACCAAAAAGGATCTGAAATGAACCTGAAATTTAAACGCCTCGACCCCCGCGTTGGAAACGATTGGCCTATCCCAGAAGTCGGCACCACGGGTTCTGCGGGTGTCGATCTGCGCGCATGTCTTGACGAATCTGTAACACTAGCGCCAGGAGAAACGATGCTAATCGGAACGGGGATTGCGATCCATCTTGAGGACCCGGGGCTCTGCGCGATGATCCTGCCTCGAAGCGGGCTCGGGCACCGCGGTCTTGTACTCGGTAATCTGATCGGACTCATTGACTCTGATTATCAGGGTGAGCTCAAGATCTCCACCTGGAATCGAAGTAGTGAGCCACAGATTATCCACCCCGGTGACCGGGTCGCACAGCTGATCATCACGCCCGTGATTCAACCAAACTTCGTCGAAGTCGATGATTTCGATGCATCCGAACGCGGTGACGGCGGCTTTGGTCATACAGGAACATGCTAATGGGCGCACTTACTTCAACAATCTTTCGGGCCTACGATGTCAGGGGAACCTATCCCGACCAACTTAACAGGGAGGTGGTCGAGGCTCTCGGCCAGGCTATCGGGACCTATACGAGGCAACAAGGACAAACGACGGTCGTTACAGCGCGCGACGGTAGATTATCCGGACCAGTCCTTCAGGAGGCGCTCAACCGGGGCTTAATTAAGGCCGGTGTTGATGTCATCGACATCGGTATGGTTCCGACGCCAGTTCTTTACTTCGCAGCGCTGACAATTGGAACCGGATCTGGCGTCATGGTGACAGGAAGCCATAACCCACCCGATTACAACGGCTTCAAAATGATGATTGGAGGTCACACGCTATACGGCGATGATATTCTGGGCCTTTATGAAGCAATTCAGGCGGGCGACCTCGTCGAGGGTAAGGGATCCATTTCAGAGGCAGATGCTCTGACGCCCTATCTTGAACAGATTGTCAGTGACATCCGACTTGAGAAACCACTTAGAATTGCTATCGATTGCGGTAACGGCGTCGCGGGCGTCTGCGCTCAGACACTATTTGAGCAGCTGGGCTGCGACGTGGTTCCACTCTACACCGACGTCGACGGCACATTTCCGAACCACCACCCCGATCCATCCAAACCAGAAAACTTGTCGGACCTAACCGCTACAGTTAAAAAACAGCATTCTGACATTGGACTCGCTTTCGACGGCGACGGTGACCGTGTCGGTGTCATCACCGAGCGGGGTGAATCAATTTTCGCAGACCGGTTGCTGATGCTTCTGTCAAAGGACGTTTTAAGCCGTAATGCAGGGGCGACGGTGATCTATGATGTGAAATGCAGCAGACACTTGGGGCCTGTTATCGAGCGCGCTGGCGGCGAACCACTAATGTGGAAAACGGGCCACAGTCTGGTTAAAGCGAAAATGAAAGAAACCGGCGCGTTACTAGCAGGTGAAATGAGTGGCCATATTTTCTTTAAGGAACGCTGGCTCGGGTTCGACGACGGACTCTACACGGCCGCACGCCTATTAGAGATTTTTTCAAAATCAGATAAACCCGTATCTGTATTGTTTGGGGGCATCCCAGACGATGTATCAACACCCGAGCTCAATATTGAGGTTGCCGATACCGAAAAATTCGCTATCGTCGAGCGCGTTGCATCGATCATCAGAGCAAAGGGCCTACCACTCTCAACGATTGATGGTGTGCGTGTCGACCTCGATTCGGGCTGGGGGCTAATTCGTTGTTCCAACACGACTCCAAATCTCGTTCTTCGATTTGAAGCTGAATCAACCGAGGCGCTGGAAACAATCCAGAGTACAATGCTCAATGCTTTAAAACAGGCCGAACCGAAATTGGAGCTTGAATCACTATGCTAAGCCTTGCTCGCGCCACTGAAGTTGCTCAGGTCCTGTCAGAGGCCCTGCCTTACATCCAGAAATTCGCCGGACGCACGATCGTTGTCAAATACGGCGGAAACGCGATGACCGATGAAGATCTCAAGGCTTCATTTGCAAGAGATATCGTCTTAATGCAAGCCGTCGGGATGCGTCCAATTGTTGTGCACGGTGGTGGACCACAGATTGGTGACTTACTCGAACGATTAAATATCGAATCGAAATTTATAGACGGAATGCGTGTCACAACGGAAGAAACCATGGATGTTGTAGAAATGGTGCTCGGTGGGCTCGTCAACAAAGAAATTGTGAGCCTTCTCAATCTTGCAGGCGGGCGCGCGATGGGGCTTACGGGTAAAGATGGGCAGTTTATCCGTGCAAAACAGCTGAAAATAGAACGGAAAAGTCCAGAACTCGAGGCGCCTGAAATCATCGACATTGGACACGTTGGCCAAGTTGAATCGATAGATACTCGTGTGCTGACGATGCTTACAGAGAGCGATGTGATCCCGGTAGTAGCTCCGATCGGTGTGGGAGCGGACGGTGAGTCATACAACATCAACGCCGACCTTGTTGCTGGCAAACTTGCCGAGGTGCTTAAGGCAGAGAAGCTGATGTTACTCACCAACACCGCGGGCGTTTTGGATGGACAAGGCCAAGTTGTCACGGGGCTCGTTGCCGACGAGGTTAGTGCACTGATTGACGATGGAACGATCTCGGGGGGCATGCTGCCGAAAGTAGGATGTGCGCTTTCTGCGGTAAACGCAGGGGTCAACAGTGCCCACATTGTTGACGGTCGCGTTCCTCATTCAGTGCTCTTAGAAATCTTCACTGACCAAGGCGTTGGCACACAGATTTTAAGAAAACATACCTAAGTTAGAGCGCCCCATATTGAGCACGATATGCCTCAATACGGGGAGCTATATCGTCGGCAATCCGCGGATCATCTGAGGCGAATGCTAAAATATCATCCAAGGTAACGATTGAAATCGAAACCAGCTCAAAGGTTTCGGAAAGCTCCGAGAGCGCGGAACCTGAACCCTCTTGTCCGCGCTCTTGGCGATCAACTGCGACACAAAAGGCGCATAAACTGGCACCCTCATTCTCAATAAAATCGACAGAACCTCGGACCGCTGTCCCCGCTGTCACTACGTCATCAATCGCCAAGACCCGACCATTTAAGGGAGCACCCAACAAGATCCCGCCTTCACCATGGTCTTTGGCTTCCTTGCGGTTGAAAGAGACAGGATAGTCTCTACCTTGCTCTGCAAACGCAACGGCGACTGAGCTTGCGAGTGGAATTCCCTTATAAGCAGGTCCGAATAGCCCATCGAACTCAACGCCGCAATCCGTTATTGCATCGCGGTAGCACTGACCGAGAATTTTTAACTGGTGCCCGGTCGAGAATGCAGATGCATTAAAAAAATAGGGACTTACCCGGCCCGACTTAAGTGTGTATTCACCAAACTTTAAAGCATTGGCGTCAAGGGCTAATTCCAAAAAGGAACGCTTGTATGGGGACATAAGACACGTCTAAAGTTACACTAATCGTTTAAAAATAGTACACCAGTTAATCTGGTCCCTCACTCCAAGGGCAAAAATCTTTTGATGCGCGTAATCAGCCTACGATGCAACGGCCTCATTTCGGCCGTAAAGCAAGGCCTAACCGAATGGCTAGCAAGCAAGGATGCAGATGTAATCTGCCTCCAAGACGTTCGTGTCCGCGAATACAAAGTAAAAGATGACCCGCGCTTTTGCCCGGAGGGCTTCGAGTCCTTTTATTTCGAAGGCGAAGACGAGGGCAATGGTGGCGTGGCGATTTTCACACGACACACCCCCAAGGCAGTGATGCGAGGTCTTGGCTCGTACGACCTGGATCGCGACGGACGCTATATTCAGGCCGACTTTGATTACGTCAGTATTGTGTCTATTCTCCCGCCATCACCAACCGCTGATCCTAAAGAATTGCGCGCAGCCTTCTTGGAATCACTCGAGACTTGGATGCGAAAGATCCGCAAAAAACGCCGCCATTTCATCTTCTGTGGTGATTTTGGTGTTGCTTCGCGCACGCTCGACCTAGAAGAGTGGCACCAGCACAACGAGTCGCCGGGGTTTACGAAAGAAGATAGACATTGGATCGATACCCTCTTAAACGAGGTCGGCTATGTCGATGCGTTTCGTGAGGTATTTGCCAATGAGCCTGCATATAGCTGGTTTCCGGGGCCTGAAGTGTTTGACATGCCAAATCCTGGCGCATGGCGCACAGACCTTCAGTTGGCGTCACTCGAAGTATCAAGGCGCGTCCTCGCTGCTGGCTATGTCGCAAAAAGACCGTTCGACGATCGGGTACCCCTGATAGTCGATTACGATATTTCAGTCAGCGATGAGGCCGAAGACTAGCCTTCCGCCAAAGCGGCCTTCTGAGCGCTTATCAACTGCAAGATTCCAGTCTCCCCCAGATCAAGTAGCGCATCGAGTTCGGCCCGGCTGAATGGGGCTTTCTCTGCGGTCCCTTGAATTTCGATCATTTTAGATCCCTCAGCCACCACCAAATTCAAATCAGAATCCGCACCAGAGTCCTCAAGATAATCAAGATCCACCACCGGCTGGCCTTTGTAAATTCCAACAGAAACCGCGGCAACGAAACCAGTCAAGGGATCATCAGTTAATAAACCATCACGCTGCAGACCATTGATAGCATCAACTAGAGCGACCATACCTCCCGTTATAGACGCCGTTCGCGTTCCACCATCGGCTTGCAACACGTCACAGTCGATTGTGATCTGACGCTCACCGAGACTATTAAGATCAACCGCCGCTCTCAGCGACCGACCGATTAGACGCTGGATCTCTTGGGTGCGCCCCGACTGCTTGCCTCGCGCTGCTTCTCGGTCAGAGCGAGTATGCGTCGACCCGGGTAGCATACCGTACTCGGCTGTCACCCATCCGTGGGCCCTGCCCTTCATCCAGCGTGGAACCTGCTCGCTGATGGTGGCTGTACACAACACACGAGTATCACCGAATTCGACCAATACTGAGCCCGGTGCATGACGCGTATACCGACGAGTAAACGAAATAGGACGCAGTGCATCGAATGCGCGGCCGCTTGGTCGCATGGCAGAACCTCTCTAATTGAACTAAGCTTTAGGTAATAAACTATATTATGACTATCTCAACCGGATCTTTCATGCCGCAGGGCCAGCTATTTGTCATATCAGCACCATCTGGTGCCGGCAAAACGAGTCTCGTTGCCGCGACCATCACGCACATGCGGGACTTAGCGGTCAGTGTGTCTCATACGACTCGAAGCCCACGCCCCGGAGAAGTTGATGGCCGTGACTACCACTTTGTCGAGCAATCGGAATTCGAGGGCCTGATTGCGTCTGACGCTCTGTTTGAGTACGCAGAAGTCTTCGGAAATTTTTACGGCACATCAAAAAAAGGGGTTGAAGCACAACTTGCTCAGGGGACGGACGTCATACTAGAAATCGATTGGCAGGGTGCTGCACAAGTTCGTGATATTGCGCCAAAGTCAGTGTCAATTTTTATTCTTCCGCCCACCCGCGACGCGCTTCGAGAGCGTCTTATCGGTCGCAAGCAAGATGATGCGTCTATTATTGATTCTAGGATGGCGGAAGCCTATAAGACTATCGAGCAGGCACCATATTTCGACTACTGGGTCATCAATGATGATTTTGAAATCGCACTCGAACATTTGAAAAGTATCATCATAAGCCACAGACAACGTCGTCCTCAAATCCACTCTAAAGACCCCGATTTTTTAGAAAAACTTCTCGGCTAACAATAAATTGCATATACTATAATGCTTCTTAAATTTTGTAACTGAGGATTGGACATGGCTCGAGTGACTGTCGAAGATTGTCTCGAAAACGTCGAGAATCGTTTCGAACTCGTGATGCTGGGCACACGTCGTGCGCGTCAGCTGTCTACCGGTGGCAAGGATCCACTAGTGGCGGAGGAGAATGATAAGCCCACAGTCGTCGCGCTGCGTGAGATTGCTGAAGGCCTAATTAATCGTGAAGCGTTGGACGCCGAGGACGCAAGAACTGAAGCTGAGCTCGAGTTGGCCCGTGCGCGGTTTGAACCACGTCAACCCGTATTCGACAACGATTTCTAAATCATGAACGCCGCCGTCGAGACCATTGACGGCTTATGCAGCCGTCTGACCCGATACCTAGAGGATGACGAGATCCGTCAGGTCAGACGCGCGTATCTCTACTCCGAACAAGCACACGATGGACAAAAACGTCGATCCGGCGATCCTTACATCACCCATCCTCTCCAAGTCGCTGAAATTCTCTCCGATATGCGCATGGATCATCAGAGCCTTATGGCTGCGATGTTGCATGACGTCATTGAAGATACCGGGATCGCTAAGGATGCTCTGCAGGAACAATTTGGCGAGGCCGTCGCCGAGTTAGTCGATGGTGTCAGTAAACTTACCCACATTAGCTTCGAAACCCGCGCCGAAGCCCAGGCCGAAAACTTCCAAAAAATGACCCTCGCGATGGCTCGGGATCTTCGGGTCATTATCGTGAAGCTCGCGGACCGATTGCACAACATGCGAACGATTGGGTCACTGAACCCAGGGAAACGGCGGCGGATCGCGAAAGAGACCCTGGACATATACAGCCCCATCGCGAATCGGCTCGGAATGTACGAACTGCGAAGCGAACTCCACGAGCTCGCCTACCGCGCGATGTATCCCATGCGTATCGAGCGCATCGAACGTGCCGTCCAGAATGTAGCGGGTAACCGTAAAAAGATCGTGTCAGAAATCTTGGAGTCGCTCGAGAGCGCTCTCGGGAAGAGTGAAATCAAGGCCCGCATTGAAGGCCGCGAAAAGGCGGCCAACAGTATCTACCGTAAAATGAGTGACCAGAAAAAATCTTTCTCCGACATCATGGATGTGTACGCATTCAGGATCGTGACCGACTCGGTGGACGATTGTTACCGCACGCTTGGGATCGTGCATAATTTATATAAGCCGCGGCCTGGTCGATTCAAAGACTATATCGCTATCCCGAAGGCGAACGGCTACCAGAGCCTGCACACCACGCTGTTTGGTATGCACGGCGTACCACTTGAAATCCAGATCCGCACATCGGAAATGGATGCCATGGCATCGGGCGGGATTGCGGCTCACTGGCTCTACAAGGCAGGGTCGGATGATACTGCCGCGGTCCAGCGGACCAACCGTTGGGTCAAGGGCCTGTTAGAGATTCAACAACGCGCCGGTAATTCGCTCGAATTCATCGAGAACGTGAAAATCGATTTGTTCCCGGACGATATCTATATTTTCACGCCGACAGGTAAGATCATGGAGCTCCCCGCTGGGGCCACGGCTGTTGATTTTGCATACGCTGTACACACCGATGTCGGTAATCGTTGCGTCGCCTGTCGCATCGAGAAAGCGCTCGCTCCACTCTCAACTGTCCTCCAATCGGGCCAGACCGTTGAGATCATTACGGCCAAACACGCAAAACCCAACCTGGGCTGGCTGTCCTTTATCGTGACCGGCAAGGCACGGTCAGCGATCCGTCACTTCTTGAAAAACCAACAGCGCTCAGAGTCGGTCCGTCTGGGCCAAAGGCTGTTAAGCCGAGCCCTGGTTAACCTCGGGTCCAGCCTTGAGCAGGTGACCGATGAGCAGAGACTCAATCTTGTCAGTGAAGCTGAGCTGACAGAGTTTGACGATTTCCTTGAAGATATAGGCCTTGGCAATCGGGTCGCCTATTCGGTCGCCAGGCGGCTTACCGCAGACGCAGAGCCGGCCAAACTCTCACAAACCGACGAGACACGGCCGCTAGCGATCAAGGGCTCCGAGGGGCTCCTCACGAACCACGCAAAGTGTTGCCGACCAATTCCGGGGGATCCGATCGTTGGCCATTTTTCTAAAGGCCATGGAATGGTGATCCACCATGAGACTTGTAATAACGTCTCCGAGATCCGTGACAATCCCGAAAAGTGTGTCTTCCTCACATGGGATGATGATCTCAACGGTGAGTTTTATACCGCTTTAAAAATTCTTGTCGAAGCGGAGACCGGTATCATCGCCAACATCGCGTCCGCTGTCTCAGAGGCAGACGCGGCTATCGACCGCATTAACCGTGAAGAGCGTGATGCGAAAACTAGTGTGATCGTCCTTGAGGTTGGGGTCCGTGACAGACAACACCTTGCGAGCGTTGTCCGTCATATCCGTCGGATCAAGTCGGTCATGAAAATCTCACGTATACGAGCCTAACTATGAACAAAAGCTTTATTGCGACAGCAAATGCCCCTGCTGCTATTGGAACCTATTCTCAGGCGGTTAAAGTCGGACAAACCACCTACCTATCGGGCCAGATCCCTCTTCTACCCGAGACAATGGTTCTGGTCGAGGGAGATATCGAGGCCGAGGTCCGACAGGCATTTGCAAATCTAACGGCGGTATGTGAAGCCGCCGGTGGCAGCCTGAATCATGTTGCAAAAGTGAATGTATTCCTCACAGATCTCACCCACTTTCCTGTGGTCAACCGGGTCATGGAGGAGCTATTCGTAGCACCG
>JBMZTF010000008.1:0-22237 GCA_049623565.1 Litorivicinaceae bacterium | reverse complement strand
TTATCCGAGTTTGGTGACTCTGGATCACTCATACTTTTTGATTAAGCTGCGAGCAGTATCGACCAGCTTCTTTCCGTCTAGCCCACGAGACGCTGAGTTAGCGATCCAGTCTGCAACCAGCTGGTCACCGATCGTTTTTATCTCAGCTAAGGGCGCCCCGGACAGATCATGAAATTCACCCCCGGCTTTGACAGCCAGCGCTCGTGCGGGTTCCTCGAATCCGTCCCAGAGCTCTCCCGCCAGCTTGGCTAAAGCCATTCCCGAATTTTTATCAATGATGGCTTTATGCTTTGGGCTCAGTGATTCGTATTTGGCTTTGTTCATAATAAACAGAAATGGTGAGGTATAGAGACCCCGAGATCCAACAATATCGGTATGCGACTTCGTTAGTTCCTGGAGTTTAAATGAAGGCATAATCTCCCAAGGTACTACCATCCCATCGATCACTCCCTTTGATAGAGATGGTGCAACTTTCGGAACTGGCATCCCGACTGGCGTGGCGCCCATTTTCTCTAGCATCTGGGTTATTGGTCTAGTTGGCCCGCGCATTTTAAGACCCTTCAAATCGGCGGCTGATTTTATCAGCCTATTTTTTGTGTGGATCTTTCCTGGTGCATGAACGTGTACAGCCAAAACTTTGTAATCTTTGAGGTCATCAGCCGCTACGGTGTCGACATATTCCTGGATTGCCTGGGATGTAGGAGTGGCGGCCGCGGGCATGAAAGGCAGTTCAAAGACTTCCAGTCGTGGGAATCTTCCCGGCGTGTAGCCGGCCACAGTCCAAACAATATCAACAACACCGTCCCTCACTTGGTCAACGAGCTGAGGGGGTGCCCCACCCAGCTGCATAGATGGATACATTTCGACTTTGATTTCACCATTGGATTCTGCCGAAATCTTGTCCGCCCATGGTTTTACGAACTTCGCGTTTGAATTCGCTGGCATGGGAACCATCGTATGGAATTTCAGGGTGACTGAGTCCGCGCTCGCAAAGCTTGCTGCCGACAAGGCCAGCATCGCTGATCCACAAACCTTAAGAACTTTATTCATAATTTTATCTCCAACCGACATTCATTATTTTTATGGATAGTGATCCGAAAAATAACCCATTTGTGTTAACACCGCCAACGATTATCGATTCGATTACAAACGACTCACGTTCCACCTGTGTTTGGGTTTCTTTGTCCATCAATAACCCGTTAGTTGACGCGTTATGTTCCCAGAATCTCTGTCTGTCAAACCCTACCGTATAGACCCAATTCGTATCATGAGCATAGTGTTTTCATTTCGAAATCGGGTCCAGTCTGCAAACCTATTTTTGATACAATCACCCAATGGCTTACGCCGTAATGAGCAGATTTATTTGGTCCACCCCGGGCAGCAGGTGGAATTTTTGTGTTCTCCGAGAGTGCGAATTGATAGCGTTTGTTAATGGTCTCGAGGAACTACGGTATCTCGGATTGAGGAATGTTATGGAAAGAGAATATGACAATATCCCGGGGACCTACCCCCTTGATAGTCGTACATACAGGAAGGGTTATCACGTCAACATGTTCCTGATGAGCCTCAACAAGGCGGAATGTCGTGATCAGTTTGCTCAGGATGAGAGGGCATACCTCGACACGTTCAAGATGACGGAAGATCAAAAGCTGGCCGTAATCGAGCGTCGCTATCTCGATCTTTTGAAGCTGGGAGCCAACGTCTATTACGCATTTAAGCTTGTCTCATTCGACAGGCAACCACCACAGGTCATGTACGGCCAGATGGCCGAGCCAAGGCTCACGTTTGATGAGTTTCAGCAGATGATGCTCGAGGGTGGGCGTCCGATTAATGGTAACCGCTCGGTTGAGGAGTGGAACAATGGCTAAATTAATCGCCGGCATGGGGACATCCCACGTGCCCGGATTGGGTGCAGCCATGGATAATGGAAAAACAGAAGAGGGCTACTGGAAAGGGCTGTTCGCGGGGCTGGAGCCTCTGAGAGAGTGGCATCAAGCCAACACGCCAGATGTAAACATCATCGTCTACAACGATCACGCGACAGAGTTTTCGTTGGATAGCTACTCCACGTTCACAATCGGTGTCGGCGAGTTATTTAAACCAGCCGACGAGGGATGGGGCCCACGGCGAGTTCCTGAGATGCGGGGACATCCTGAGTTGGCGTGGCATATCATTGAGTCAGCGATGGCTGATGAGTTTGACCTCGCGGTTAACGCAAGCATGGATTTGGACCACGGGTTCACGGTGCCGTTGTCGATCGCATATGGTCAGCCAAAAGAATGGCCCACAGCCGTGGTGCCAGTGTGTGTAAACGTTATCCAGCATCCACTACCTACCGCGTTGAGATGCTACAAGCTGGGCCAAGCCATTGGTAAAGCGGTGTCATCTTATCCGGAAGATATCACTGTCGGTATCTGGGGAACTGGTGGTCTGTCCCACCAGCTTGGTGGTGAGCGAGTTGGTGTAGTAAATCCGGAATTTGATCAATTATTTCTCGACAACCTGAGCAAAGATCCACTAGCTAACACACGCTTTTCGCACACAGACTTTATGCGTGAAGCGGGTTGCGAGGGCGTGGAGATGATTATGTGGAACGTGATGAGGGGTGCGCTTGGCGAGAACGTCGAGGAGGTGTTTAGGCTCTATCACATTCCAGTATCTGCGACCGCCTATGGTGCGATTATCCTTGAGAATAAATAACGGAGAACTGAGCAATGAATGAAGTCCGGATCGGCGTTGCCGGAGCAAACGGTGCATTTGGATCGAAGCATTTGGATGCGCTATCGCAGATTGATAATGTTGAGATTGTGGCCGCGATGGCGACTACCCTAGAGAAGGCGAATGGGGTGGCCGATAAATACGCGATTCCGAATCGGTTTGATAACTATGACGAGATGCTCGGGTTGGCAGACCTAGATGCTGTGATATTGGCGACACCCACCCAAATCCATGCCGAGCAGGGTCTCAAGGCAATGTCCGCGGGCAAGCATGTTTTGATTGAGATACCGATGGCAGACACCTTGGCTGATTCAGAGGCATTGGTAGCGAAGCAGAAGGAGGCAGGACTCGTCGCGATGGCGGGCCATGTCCGTCGTTTCAATCCGTCTCACCAGTGGGTTCACAACAAGATAGCTGCCGGTGAGCTTTCGATACAGCAGATGGATATCCAGACCTATTTCTTCCGAAGAACTAATATGAACGCGAAAGGTGAGCCACGATCGTGGACCGATCACCTGCTATGGCACCATGCGTGTCACTCGATAGACCTTTTTAGGTACCAGGCCGGCGAGGAGGTTACGGAAGTTCACGCGATCCAGGGCCCGGTTCATCCTGATCTTGGAATAGCTATGGATATGTCTATCCTGATGAAAACAGAGTCAGGGAAGCTGTGTACGTTATCGCTTTCTTTCAATAATGATGGCCCACTCGGATCATACTTCAGATATATCTGCGACAACGGCACGTATATAGCGAGTTACGATGACCTATTCGATGGGCACAACAAGCAGATCGATGTGTCGGACGTAGACGTCTCGTTGAACGGTATCGAGCTTATCGATCGAGAGTTTGTATCAGCGATCCTTGAAAAAAGAGAGCCCAACAGTTCACTACAGCAATGTCTCCCAGCAATGAAAATCATGCATGAGATTGAGCGGAAGATGACTCAGTAGTCGTCCTTGTAGACTGATATCGTGTCGGGTAAGAAAACTCAATTTGCATTGTTAGGTGGCGGCCTAAAATCGAGGTCAATTTTTAAGGAGGCCTCAGGGCGATTTGATTTCGTAGCGCTGGTCGATCCCACGCCGGCGGGAGATGATGGGGCGTCTGAGATGAAGCTCCCTCTTTATGAGAGCCTCAGGGAAGCCTCGAGTAAACACAGAATTGATGGGGTGATCGTATGTACCACCGCTAAGGAGACGATCGCTGCCTCGAGGGCCGCTATCGAGTGCCAAGTTCCGACACTGGTTGTTCCATCGAAAGGGACATCCATAGACTCTTCGCGGGACTTGGTTGCTTACGCGAAAAAGCAAGAAGTACCTCTTTTAGTTGGGAATCAGAGACGTTTCCACCCATCCATCATCGCGGCAAAAGAGTTTATCGCCGGCGGTGGCATTGGTACGGTTATCACTGCACAGTCAACCTCTTGGTTTCCGAAGTCTACCGCGAAGTTGAGTGACATCGATTGGACAGGCCGCCAAGGCCATATCCCGCTTCTAAACGACCTGATCGATGACCTTGACGTGTTGCGATATCTGCTTGGTGAAGTGCTTGAAATTTCAGGTATCACGACCCGCGAATTTCTCGGTAATTCCGTTCCCTCATCCTTAGGATGCCTATTAAGGTTTGAAAATGATGTGATTTGTACTCTGAGTGCGTCTGATGAAGTCGTGTCTCAAGTAAATTGGTACGTGACCGCGGGGGACTCAGACGCGTACTCAAAAACCGGCCAGTCGTGTCTCTGGATCGGAGGCACTGGGGGAACGCTGTCGATTCCAGATCTGGCGTTTTGGAGTTACGGCGACGCAGAACCGTCTTGGTATTCACGACTCCAAGCAGATCAAATAAAGTTGGATTCGATGACAAGCTCCGTGGTGGCCGAGTTGCTTGATTTTGAGAGTGTGATTCAAGGCAAAAAGACTCCGGCATGTTCAGCCGAAGATGCACTGAATTCGATGCTCTTGGTAGAGAGGTTGTATGACAGTCTCACCTGATTGGTCTGACGATCAGAATATTTGTTTCATTGGATTTGGCGAGGCTGGAGAGGCCCTGTCAGGAGGATTCAGATCCCATGGCTCGGTAGCTTGGGATAAGAAGCTCTTGGTAGATCGACGCGGTTTTCGAGAACGGATCCAAAGCGCAGGGTTCAAACCAGCCGAATCATTGGAAGATGCATTGGATGGTGTTGACTGGGTTATCAGCCTAGTAACCGCTGACCAAGCCGCCGTTGTTTGTGAGCAGGTATGTTCCAACTCTCGAGCCAAATTTACCTACCTAGAAATGAACTCGTGTTCTCCTGGTACGAAGAGGGCCAACGCTCATATGGTCGCCGATGCCGGTGGAGTCCTAGCTGATATCGCTATCATGAGCCCGGTAAATCCCTCGAGATTAGAGACCCCGCTCTTAGTGTCTGGCCCGTCTGCGGGGGATTGTGTAAGTTTCTTGAATCACTTTGGGTACAACGCGTCTCTATGTGGCCCCGAAGTCGGGCAAGCTTCTGCAATCAAAATGACCCGGTCAATCATGATCAAGGGTGTCGAGGCCCTGAGTGCGGAGTGCTTTTTGACGGCGGAACGGCTGGGTATCCAACCTGAGATCGTGGCATCGCTAACTAAAAGTTTTGATGGGTTAGATTGGCTATCGCGTGGAGGCTACAACCTCGAACGGATGTGTAAACACGGTATTCGACGGGCGGCCGAGATGCGTGAGGTCGTTGCGACGATTCAAGAGACTGGTTTACCGGCAAATATGACCCGCTCGACTGTCGATTGGCAGCAAACAATTGGTGACCTGGCACTTGACTCTGATACAGAAAATCTAGCGGAACTGAGTCAATTACTCATTAAAAGACTGGTTTAGGGTGTGTAACTCCTAAATATTTAGGGCGTTGATTTATAAGTCTGATTTTTTATGGCTCAGCGGTCATTTTGTTATTTGTGAAAATGAGCTAGTACACATAGGTTTCGGATTAGGTGTAGAGGAGCGATTATGATTATTGACTGCCATGGGCATTATACGACCACCCCACCCGGTGTCGGCGCTTACAGGGAGGCGCAGAAGGAGGCTGTCGCAAGCGATCCTTTATTCAAAGGCGAGAAGGGTTCGATTGACGTAACCGACGAAGAGATCCGAGAGTCAATCGAGAAGAATCAGCTCAGACTTCAGCAGGAGCGGGGTACTGATCTGACTATTTTTTCCCCGCGCGCCAGCTGGATGGGCCATCACGTTGGCAACGAGTGGACGAGTCTCTATTGGACAGAGCACCAGAACGATATTATCAAGCGCGTGTGTGACTTGTTTCCCAGTAATTTTGCGCCGGTAGCACAGCTGCCGCAATCACCTGGCGTCGCGCCTGAGAAGTCTGTGCCGGAGATCCGACGAACCGTTGAGGAGTTGGGGTTCTTGGGAATCAACCTAAACCCAGACCCCTCGGGAGGCTATTGGCAGGACCATTCCTTGGCAGATAGATCGTTTTACCCGATTTACGAGGCGATGTGTGAGCTCGATATACCTGCCATGGTTCACGTGAGCGCCGCCTGCAACGACTGCTTTCATACAACCGGATCTCATTATCTTGGAGCTGATACGACCGGGTTTCAGCAATTAGTAATGTCAGATGTTTTCAAAGATTTTCCGTCGCTGAAGATAATCATTCCCCACGGTGGTGGAGCGGTCCCCTACCACTGGGGGCGTTTTCGAGGGATTCTTCAAGATCAGGGTTACGCGCCCCTGGAGGAGTCGGCACTCCAAAACATTTATTTTGATACCTGTGTGTACCATCAGCGAGGTATTGACCTGTTGCTAGATATTATCCCGGTCAAGAATATCTTGTTCGCCTCGGAAATGATTGGTGCCGTTCGTGGTATTGATCCAGAGACCGGGCACTATTTTGACGACACCAAGCGGTATATCGATAACAACACCAAACTCACAGCCGATGAAAAACAGCAAATCTTTGCCGGCAACGCGCTGCGGGTATTTAGCAGGCTGGAGCTGGAGAACTGAGATGTCGCAGAATGTTGTTGTTCAAGATATCAACAGAGTCAGCCCGGAAATTCGGGAAGGTCTTGCAAGATGTGGTGTAGCGACAGTCCACGAGGCCCAAGGTCGTCGAGGTTTGTTAGCCGACTACATGCGTCCAATACAGCAAGACGTCGCTGTTGCTGGTAATGCAATCACGATCTCGGGTGCGGCGGGGGACAATTGGATGATGCATGTCGCGATCGAACTGTGTCAGCCCGGCGATATGCTCGTCTTTGCGCCGACCTCGCCGTCGAATCATGGATTTTTTGGTGATCTATTGGCTACATCGGCACAGGCTCGAGGCGTCGTTGGTTTGGTTGTTGAAGGTGGCGTGAGAGACACCAAGACCCTTCGCGAAATGAGTTTTCCAGTCTGGTCAAAGCATGTATTTGCCCAAGGAACGATTAAAGAAACTCTGGGCTCTGTTAACGTTCAGATCGTGTGTGCCGAGGAGATGGTGAACCCTGGTGATGTTGTAATTGCCGACGATGATGGTGTGTGCGTTGTGAGATACGATGAGGCCGAGTCGGTTCTCGTTGCCGCAATGGATCGAGAGGCTAAAGAAGAAGAAAAGCGGGTACGTTTAGCCAATGGTGAGCTTGGGTTGGATATTTACAATATGCGTCCCAGGCTTGCCGAGAAAGGGCTGAAATATGTCTGACGGTATACCCTGCATCTGGATGCGGGGCGGGACTTCGAAGGGTGGCATCTTCAATGCCGCCGATCTGCCATCGGATCCCGCCCAAAGGGATCAAGTGCTTCTTGAGATAATGGGATCCCCTGACGACCGACAAATCGACGGGTTGGGTGGTGCTGATCCGCTGACATCAAAGGTTGGCATCGTCAAGAAGTCGTCTCACCCTGAATGCGATGTGGACTATTTATTTCTCCAAGTATTTGTTGACCAGGCTATCGTCACTGACTCACAGAACTGCGGGAATATCCTCGCTGCTGTCGGGCCGTATGCCATCGAGCAGGGATTTGTGTCAATCACCGAAGACGTTACCCAGGTATCTGTATTCATGGAAAATACTGGTCAAATAGCTGTCCTGCAGGTCCAGACCCCGGACGGGAAAGTTACCTACAAGGGCGGATCCTCGATCGATGGGGTGCCAGGAACGTCCGCCCCGGTCACGTGTGAATTCAAGGAGACGGCTGGTTCAACATGTGGGGCGTTGTATCCGAGCGGTAATCTGAAAGACTCTGTCGATGGCGTTGACGTTACCTTGATCGATAACGGTATGCCTGTCGTGATTCTAAGAGCCTCTGACTTCGGCATTAGTGGTACGGAGTCGCGAGACGAGCTGGACGGTAATACCGCATTAAAGAGACGGCTTGAAGACATCCGGTTACAGGTTGGCCCGTTGATGAATCTCGGTGATGTGACCGAGAAGTCTGTGCCAAAGATGAGCCTGGTAAGCGCTCCCATGCATCACGGATGTATCTCCACGCGTACCTTCATTCCGCATCGTTGTCATGCGTCGATTGGAGTACTTGGTGCGGTGAGTGTTGCGACAGCAGCGATTACACCCGGAACGGTAGCCTACCCACTGGCAGAAGTTCCCGACGGTGATGAGAAGACATTGCCGGTAGAGCATCCAACTGGAGAAATGACCGTCGTTGCCTACATGAATGGTGACGGTTTACAGAGCGCTGCGTTATTGAGAACAGCTAGAAAATTATTTGAGGGTACCGTTTATCCGTTAGAGGAGTGAGAGCACTGTGGATCCTGATTATTTGCCGTTTCATCCAAACCCTAAGAAGCCGTCCTACGTGCCTCCGCCAGGCGCTATTGACGCCCATTGCCATGTGTTCGGTCCTTCGGATCGCTTTCCGTATCACCCCAAACGAAAATACACTCCGTGCGATGCCCCCAAAGAAAAACTATTCGAGCTGAGGGACTTCCTAGGTTTCTCTAGAAACGTGATCGTCCAGGCAAGTTGCCACGGATCAGATAACGCGGCCCTTGTCGACGCACTGGAGGCTGCCGGTGAACTTGCTCGAGGTGTTTCCGTTTTGTCGCCAGATGTTACTGATGGTGAACTGAAGCAGTTAAACGACGCGGGTGTGAGGGGTGTTCGCTTTAACTTCGTGAAGCGTTTAGTCGACTCAACTCCTAGAGAGGTATTTGTTGGTCTAGCCAATCGAGTTAAGGCCCTGGGGTGGCATATCGTTGTCTATTTTGAGAGTCCGGATCTCGAGGACCTAAGGCCTTTTCTGGGGTCTCTCGCCAGTGACCAGGTTGTCGTCGTCGATCATATGGGACGTCCGGACGTCGGTCTCGGAGTTGGGAGTGATCAGTTTAAGGCGTTCATGGCGTTGTTGGATCAGAACCCGAACATCTGGACCAAGGTCAGCTGTCCAGAACGATTGACCGAACAGGCTCCCGATTATTCCGATGTTATTCCCTTCGCCAAGGCATTGGTTGAGTCTTTCCCGGATAGGGTACTGTGGGGAACGGATTGGCCTCACCCGAACATGAAGTCTCATGTACCCGATGATGGGGCCCTGGTTGATGTGATTCCGTTGATTGCCGTCACTGAGGAGTCGCAAAACAAACTTTTGGTAGATAATCCAAAGCGATTGTACTGGGGATCGTGATGCTCGGTGTGAGAAACCAAAGAAAATCTAATTAGGTTGAGATCTTAGAAAAAGGTAAACGCTGATGGTTAAAAGAGTAAAGCTTGGTGATGCCAACGTGACAGCGGTCGCATACGGCTGCATGGGACTCTCCCAGGCATACGAGCCTTGCAGTGAGGAGCAGGGTATCCGGACCCTGAATGCCATTCTCGATATGGGCTACGATCATCTGGATACGGCAGCGCTTTACGGGTTCGGTAAAAACGAAGAGTTGCTAAATAAGGCAATCGGTCACCGTCGCTCGGAATACTTCCTGGCGTCGAAGTGCGGACTTTACCGCGACGCTACGGGTAAGCGAGAGATTAATGGTCGACCAGAGGTATTGATAAAAACGTGCGAGGATAGCCTGCGTAGGCTGGGTACCGATTTTATCGACTTATACTACTTGCACAGAATTGACTTGAACGTCCCCATAGAAGAGAGCTTGGGTGCCTTACAGGAAATGAGGGCACAAGGGAAGATCAGATACATAGGGCTGTCCGAACCGTCGCCAGAGACATTGCTGAGAGCGCTAGAGATTTGCCCGATCGCCGCGGTGCAGTCGGAGCTTTCGTTATGGACGAGGCAACCAAACGTCGCCGTATCTCAGGAATGCGAAAAGAATAATGTGACATTCGTGGCGTACTCACCCCTCGGTCGTGGTTTCATGGGCGGTGCCATCAGGGATATGTCTGTTCTGGGTGAGAAAGATATCCGGCACACGATGCCTCGCTTCGAGGGTGCTGATTTCAAGACCAACCTCGAAAAACTGGATCAGCTGTCGTTGCTCGCATCCGAAAATGATTTAACTGTGGCCCAGTTAGCATTGGCCTGGGTACTGGCGCAGGGCGACCACATTCTTACGATACCGGGAACGCGATTTGAAGATCGAGCCAAGGAGAATCTGGACACCGCTAGCGTATCTGTCAGTCACGGTGTGATTTCGAGAGCGGGCGAGATATTGAGCCCTGATACGATTATCGGGGAACGCTGGAGTGAGATAATCCTCAGAGAGGTCGACTCCGAGCAATATCGTTTCGCCTGATGAGGTATTACTGACCCAAGAGTGCTAGCCGATGAGTAATCAACAAACTCGTGTGGTTCCGCATCAGGATGCGTTCAGGTTCGCTTTTGACGCGCTCACCAAGCAAGGAGTTCCAGACTCGGACGCGGAGACTACCGCGTCGGGACTTGTTGATGCGGATTTGTGCGGTGTTGATACACACGGCATCCAGAGAATCCCGATCTATTGCCGCCGGCTTGAAATAGGATTGATACAGGCTAACCCACAGATCGCCTATGATTCAGTGACGCCGGTGTGTACCCACATCGATGGCGATAATGGTTTGGGTTTTGTTGTGGCAACAAAAGCCGTGAGGGTTGCGGTCGAGCAGGCGAAGGACTTCGGTTTTGCGGTCGCGGGTATTAAGCGCAGCACTCATTTTGGTATGGCCCGGTTTTACATACAGCAGGCGGTAGATGCAGGTTTTGCTGCTATCGTAATGACCAACGCGTCGCCGTCCCTCCCGCCGTGGGGTTCTAAGCAGCCTATCTTCGGAACTAGTCCGATTGGGATCGGTTTCCCCAACCCGTCTGGCCAGAACCATTTCCTTCTCGATATGGCGCCCAGTGTTGCTGCTCGCGGAAAAATAAGAAAAGCAATGAGGGCCGGCGAGAGCATACCAGAAGGTTGGGCCCTGGATGCTGAGGGGAGGCATACGACTAACCCTTCGGAAGCGGTTAAGGGCGTGGTCCTTCCGATCGGTGGCCCGAAAGGCTCCGGGATTGCAATGGCGCTCGATATTTTTTCGGGTCTTATCACGGGGGCAGGTTTTGCGGGGTCGGTCGGTGATCAGTTGAAGGTATTCGATAGGCCACAAAATGTGGGCCATTGCATCTTTGTATTGAAGCCAGAGATATTTATCGGATCTGATGAATACATGACGCGTTTTTCTGATTGGGAGCAATCGGTGTTGAAAGCTCCTCCAGCGGAAGGCGTCGAGCGGGTCTATTTACCAGGGCAGATAGAGACCGAGAATAAAAAAGAGCGACTTATAAAGGGAATCCCGTACCTCGGTAAAGATGTCGAGGCCCTGAATGAGTTCGCTGATAAGTCTGGGTTACCCCCTCTAACCCCCTAGTTTAAACTCCCACGGACTAGAAAAATATTGAAACTCAACAAGCTAGCGTGTACTGTGCGCCCCTCTCAGCGTATAGCGAGCTCGCGTTGGGTGGTCCCCAGATGGATCGTAGGACGGAGCTTGCCTGCGACGACCTATCGTCGAAAAATTTGGAAAAACTATGCGCTTTCAAGATTTGGGCTTGCTACCTGAACTCGTCTCAAATGCAGGCTATGACGCCCCGACACCCGTACAATCTGAATCAATCCCGGCGATTCTTAACGGAAGAGATGTGTTGGCGGGCGCTCAAACTGGTACCGGAAAAACAGCGGCGTTCATATTGCCGGTTATGCAGAAACTATACGCAGGTGAAAGTAAGCGCTCACCGAGAGGTCTCGTTCTCGCGCCCACCAGGGAGCTGGCGGCACAGGTTGCTGACAGCGCGCGTAGGTATGGTAAAGGGCTTGGCCTCAAGCAAACGAGTATCTTCGGCGGTGTCAGCTACGGTGGACAACTCAAGGCCTTAAGGTCTGGGCTTGACTTAGTGATTGCGACTCCAGGCCGCCTCATCGACCATCTTAATCAAGGGTCGATCGATCTTTCTAACGTACAGACACTGATCTTAGATGAGGCAGATCGGATGCTAGACATGGGATTTGTCCGCGACATCGAGCGGATAATTTCCAAGTGTCACGGGAAACGCCAGACGTTATTGTTCTCCGCTACCTATAACAAAGAAATCAAAAGGCTGGCGTCTAAGTACCTCGATAATCCAATCGAGGTAGCTGTGGCCAGGGAAAATACCGTCTCTGAGTCGGTAGAACAAACCTTCGTCCACGTCGATCAACACCGAAAGAGAGAGCTTCTCACGCAACTGATCGGCCTCAATGACATGCATCAAGTACTTGTATTTACCAAGACAAAATTCGGTGCAGATAAACTGGCGAGAGCTTTGACTGGCGATGGACTCCCGGCGGTGGCGATGCATGGCAACAAGAGCCAAGCGCAGCGGACAAAGGCACTGCAGAAGTTTAAGCGTGGGGCTGCGAGAATTTTGGTAGCGACTGACGTAGCCGCGCGAGGATTAGACATTCAAAAGCTTCCTTATGTGATTAATTTTGAGCTACCCATGGTCGCGGAAGATTATGTACACAGGATCGGACGAACGGGTCGCGCCGGGGAAAAGGGAGACGCCATCTCATTTGTCTGCGCGACAGAGCATCGATTGATGAGAGACATCCAGCATTTGTTGAAGATCGAGGTGGAGTTCGAGGTCGCTGACGGGTTCGAACCCACGACCCCATTTCCGGTTAAAAAGCCGAAACACAAACCCCAGCCCCGAAAGCATGGGAAATCGCACCCTCGCGACCACCGAGTGCGCGGCAAAGATGATCGTCCAAAACATCGCAACGATAAATCGTCAGCTCGTTACGGTAACGGGGATAACTCCGAAAGACCAAAATCTGGAGGTGCTGATTCGGGAAGACCGACCAATACACAAAATAGCCGCACGCAGCGTGAAGGCCAACGTGTTGAAAAAAAACAGTGGCCAGATGATACAGTGTCATCAAAAAACTCGAGGCGGCAGAAAGCCAACAAAAACGGTCATGGGGACTGGTCAGGTAAGCCACGACAGGGCTCCAAAAGACCGAATACTGGGGACTCTAGGGACGGGTTTTCCCCTCCCAAACGCAAAGCAGTGAAACGAGCTGTTTCTGCTCGTTGAGAATACAAGCCTGAAGCATACTCACTTTCTCTGCCCTTTTTTATGTGCGGTAAAATAAACCCTAGTTGTAAGCTATGCTGACTATTTGGGATGTTAGGTACTTCAGGTGAATGAGTTCAGGTTTCTTTGCCTCCCGTGCGATGGTATCGGGCCCGAGATTACAGCAGCGACCTTGAGTGTGTTAGATACACTTGTCTCGGAGTTAGATCTCTCTGTTTCAGTCGAGCATGAGCTTGTCGGATTCGATTCTCACCGAAAATATGGAACCACGTTGCGAGATGAGCTCCTGTTGCGGGCTCGTACAGAGTTCGATGGCATTATCTTGGGCCCAATGTCGACCATGGATTATCCCGCCGTCTCAGATGGTGGAAGGAACGTATCTGGTGGGTTCAGGGTAGGGCTTGATCTTTATGCAAACGTGAGGCCTGCGAAATCAAGACCCAGTATTCAGAGCAAAGCGCCGGGGATGGATCTGGTAATCTACAGGGAAAATACTGAAGGCTTCTACCCCGATCGAAACATGTACCAAGGGGTGGGTGAGATGATGCCTGACCCAGATATGGCGTTATCGGTTCGTAAAATAACCCGTCGGTGTTGTATGCGTATCTGTCGGCAAGCATTCTCAGCGGCGGTAACGCGAAGAAAAAAAATTGCCGCTATCCATAAAGCGAACGTATTTCTCATGACAGACGGATTATTCCTAGAGTGCTTCAGAGCTGTATCGAAAGAGTTTCCACAAGTACAAACAGAGGAGGTTCTTATTGATGCATTTGCCGCGCTACTGGTGCGGCAACCGGAAGTTTATGATGTAGTTGTCACCACTAATTTTTATGGCGATACACTGTCTGACTTGGCATCCGAGCTCTCAGGATCGCTTGGTCTGGCGGGATCAATCAACGCCAACGCAGAGACCGGACTCTGCATGGCCCAAGCTCAGCATGGTTCAGCGCCCGACATAGCAGAAAAAAATATTGCCAATCCGACCTCGATGATTTTGTCGTTAGCGATGATGCTCCATTGGTTAGGGAATCACCGTGGCGATCCAAGGCTCAGCGACGCCGGCCGTTTAACTGAGATGGCAGTCGATCAGGTTCTTAACAATCCTGAATACCGGACCAGAGATCTGGGTGGTTCCGCGAATACAGAGGAACTCGGAAAATGTGTCAGTGTTGCTGTCCGAGATCTTGCCCGTGCTTCAGCGACCGGGCCGTGATTGTGTTTATCCAGATACTTCGACAGATGATCTATGAGAGACCGCTCTTGGCGTTGAGCCTGTGCTGGATCGAGGGTTTGATTGTCGGTGGGTTACTGACTTACTGGTTATTTTTGTGACCGAAAAAATTCATGGTAATTCAGGCCCATCTGAGTGGATAAGAGCTAAGCTTGAGTCGATTAATCATCCTGTTAAGTCTGCGATTGATATCGCGTCGGGGGCAGGCAGGCACAGTGTTCTACTATCCGACATAAGCTCTAGCGTGATAGCTGTCGACCGTAACCCTGAACTATCTAGTTATTTTGTAAATACTTCGGTCGAGTTCTTGTGTGTTGATCTTGAGCAAGACGACTGGCCCTTGCGAGACTTTAAGTTTGATCTGGTGCTTGTCTCCAACTATTTGTACAGGCCGAACCTGGGGAATCTCTTGAAGTTAGTTGGGCCGGGTGGATTTCTGGTTTACGAAACCTTCGGGATCGGCAACGAGCGGTTCGGTAGGCCCAGTAATGCTGAATTTTTGTTGACACCTAATGAGCTCAGGGACTCTGTAGGAAACGAGTTCCTGATTGTGGACGAATTTTTTGGTGAGGTCAGAGATCCACAGCCTGCTGTAAGGGCCCGGCTCTTCGCAAGACGAGTTAACCTATAAAATGAATAGCTTGTCTTCTAAAGCATTTGTGGGCTACCTCGGTGCTCGGATAGCCATCGGGATCGCTAATACCATGCTCATCGTCGCGTTGGGTTGGCATCTGTATGAGATTACCGGCGACCCGTGGAGTCTCGCCTTAGTCGGCTTAATGCAGATTATCCCTGTTTATGTTTTTTTCTTTGTATCGGGGTACGTAATTGACCGATTCCCGAGGGTCTGGGTTGTCAGGGCCTGCGCTCTCGTTGAAGCGTTCGCGGTTTTGGGGATTGCCCAAATACTGACTCAGGGGGATCCAGATCTTCCGACCCTCTATGTCCTAGTGTTCATGCATGGGGCCGGACGGGCATTTCACGGCCCAGCATTACACGCGATTGTTCCGAATATAGTCCCCCGAGAGGTTCTTGACAGAGCAATCGCGATGTCGAGTACCAGCTGGAACGCTGCCTCAATCGTGGGCCCCGTGGTGGCCGGTTATTTGATACTGATGCTTGATCGTCGAATCTATGACGTCATCGCGCTAGCCTCCGCTGCGACGCTGATCGGGTATCTTTTCATCCCATCGATTCGAATCCCTCAGGAGAAGGGCGATCGGTTGAAGACGTTACTGGCTGGTATCCAATACGTCCGAGGAAAACCAATCATTCTTGGTGGGCTAACGATCGACCTATTGATGGTGGGTTTCGGATCAGTGATGGTCCTGTTACCGGTGTTCGCCGCTGATATCTTGCTGGTTGGTCCTGAAGAGCTCGGACTGATGCGTGGAATGCCGGCCCTCGGCAGCGTCCTTATGGGACTGTTTCTCTCCACTAGGCGCCGAGAGATTAGTGGAGCAGGACCGAAACTATGGTTTTCGCTAATCGTGTTTGCGGCCTCAATTCTTGTATTTTCATTGTCCGAGATCCTTATTCTGTCGCTGGTTGCCCTATTTTTTTACGGCGCATCGGATATGGTCAGTGTCAACATACGGATGGGTATGGTTCAGGCCGCGACACCTGAGTACCTCAGGGGTCGGGTCGCGGCCGTCAATATGCTGTTCATTCAGACAAGTAACGAGGGCGGAGATTTCCGCGGCGGCGCCTTGGCCGGTCTCCTTGGTCCGGTTCAGACCGTTTTGATAGGCGGCATTTTGGGTCTTGGATTCCTCGTCTGGAGTAAAAAGCAGTTTCCGGGCCTCTACACTCTAGATAAGATCTCAGACCTCTCCCAACAGGATAGGGTCACTCGGGCCTAATCAATGTTTTCTTGGGTTGCCGTGGCTTCGCGCAATCACCGGAGACATAGCCGACGGAGATACCCGTATATCTAGCACTGCCGCTGTTGGCGCCTTACTCAGCTCCGATAGTGTTTCATCAAGCTGCACCAAGGTATCGATCCGGTAACCTCTGATGCGGAATCCCTCCGCGATTTGAGATAGATCGGAGCAACCGAAATTTGCACCATCCTCCCGAAGATTTTCAGCGCGGAGTTTATGAAATTCTGATCCGTAGCCGCCGTCATTGAATATGCACGAGATCAAGGGTAACCCTGCCCGTCGGATAGTCTCTAGCTCTTGCACGTGCATCAGAAAACTGCCGTCGCCGTCAAACAGGATTGTTGGTCGACCAGTAGCCACAGCCGTCCCCAACGCGAATGGTAGACCGTTCCCGATCGCTCCAAATTCTCTAATTGTCAGAAACCTCTCAAAGGGGCGATTCTTCATATGTGAAAAATAGTAGGAGCAGTGACCAGACGAGTTTACGACCTCCCAGTCAAAAGGCACCGACTGGTTGATTCGCTTTACGGCTTTCAACGGATTAATTCCATCGGTGTACTCAGCATCGTCAGACTCGTCGATAGGAGTATGCTCTATTAGACGTGCATTCTCGGGGGTCCGGTTAATGCTGCGACATGGTTGGATTTGGTTAAGTAATTCGGAAACAGCGTGCCCCACGTCACCGACAATTATCTGGTCCGAGACCTTGTTCCCCTGGAAAAATTGTTGCGGGTCTAGGGTGATCTGTACCACCCTTGCGTTCGGCCACAATCTCTGTTGATCGGAATTATGGCTTGAGATTGACGCTCCAAACGCAACGATTAAGTCTGATTCAGCGAGGAATTTTCGAGTCACCTGTGACGCGAATCCACCGGATACGCCGAGATAAAATGGATCATTGTGGAATAAACCTCTCGCGGGTAAGGTCGTCGACAGAAGGGCGTCACATTTCTCTGCGAGTAGAGAGATCTGTCCTGCAATCTCGGGCCCGGTTGAGCCTAGCCCTGCCATTAAAATCGGCCGCTCAGCACGCGTTAATGAATCGGCCAGTTTGCGGATCTCACTCGATTGACCCGACGGTATGCTCACTGAGCCTTGATACACCTCATACCACGGGGTTTCGTTTTGTGGTTCATCAACCGTGTCGGCATGGAGAAGGTCGAACGGTGTGCCTACTACAACAGGCATCCGCTCACGGACCGCCATCAAAAATGCCTCCTGGATACCCTGTTCAAATCGTTTACTCGCGTGGAGCTGGATATATTTCGCACCAGTAGCCTCGACGAAAGGCCTCTGCTCAATCTGTTGGTTGTACCAGCTCTTACCTAGCGGTGACTCACCGGCAAATATGACCAGCGGTATCTTAGCGCGGACGGCGGCCGGGAGCGCTGTCATTATCTGTGTGAGCCCCGGACCACAGGTTACGGAGGACACGCCGACATTTTGGGTTTTTTTGGCGTATGCCATGGACGCCGCGACGGCGCAGTGTTCGTGTTGCACGTAGGTGAGGCTGATGCCGAGGTCTGCCATTTTTGCTGCGACTTGCATATTTGCGTCACCGAGCAAAGCGAAACAGCGCTCAACTTTCTGATTTACGATACAACGCGCAAAAAATTCAAACGCTTTCATCAAATTATCCTAAAGCTAGGGTCGCCAGATTCTCGTATATCATGCGGATAGCCAGTATTGTTAAAACGATATTTAGTAGCATCCTAAAACGGTTGTCGCTGATGCGTTTAAGTAATTTAGTCCCAACGAATGTGCCGGCGGCGGCGCCGAGAACAAGACCTATAAGTTCGTAGCTGTACTCGATCAGATTGATACCGATAACCGAAAATGCGACCACCTTCAAACCATGTTGGCATGCCATTACTGTCGCATGGTTTGCGACGATTTGTTCCTTAATCCAGTTTTCTTTCGGATGGGCAGACATCGCCAGAGGTCCTATTGCCCCCAAGATTAGTCCCAATCCACCAGTAATTGCTCCACTAATTGTCGCGTGGACCGATCGGAGTTTGAGATAAGAAGGTCGCCAAGTAGCTACCAGGATAAAGATCCCGAGAATCAATGAACCAATCACCTGGTCCACTATCGTGATCAGCGGGATAAAAATAACCACACCGAGAAATGAACCTATCGTAAAAGGGATAACGTAGTCCGTGGCGATAAAGCCACGAAGCAACAGAGCACGACTCGCGTTAGAGAAGAATTGTGTGATCCCGTGTAGAGGGATCACCACATTGGGCGGAAATATTTGCAGCATCATCGCCAGCAGGAGAATACCGCCGCCCAATCCAGCGCATGCGGTAAACAGTGAGCTGCAGAAGGCGATTACAGCTAGATATAAAGGCTCCATGCTACCGACTAGTCTGACATGTGCGCGAAAATCTCGCCGCTAGCAATCTTTCGGGCAGTCCTAACCAACCCAGCTGATTTGTTGATGTATTCACCGCCTTTGGTTGAGTAGTCTATCAATACATCCATTGTCCCCATGGGGTGATGAAGCGTCACCAGAACGGGCGTTTCGCCATCAGTTTGCATTAAGCCATCGGCCACGGTCCCTTTAGCGAGAGCGCATGAGGCGAGACATTGGCTCCCGGTAACCGCGACCGTTGGGTGTGTCTCCCATGGCATGAAGTATCGGCAGCCGATGTGGTTTACTTGGTCCACAGATGTAAGCAGCCCGAACTTGGGGGTCACGCTTTGAGAGACGTCGCCCATGCCCATCAGCGCTCCAGCCTCGTTCCTGATCGACTCCATCTGTTTAAAAAACTTTTTATTCGCGTCGAGCTCGTCCCTGCTTTCCGTGCCGCTTAACCCAAAATCGGAGGCGCGGGCTATTACCATTGGCATAGCGACGTCCATGCAAGTAACTTCGACACCTTGAATCGAGTCCTTAGGGCTCCCGGTCGGAAAAAGATGACCAGTTGATGAGCCAGCGACCTCTAGAAAAAGTAACTCGATCGGTGCAGAGGTTCCCGGCACACCATCGATTTCTGTGTCACCGAAATAGCTGACATAACTGTCCGGTGTCTGGACTCGCGCGATGATTTTGGCTCCGGTATTCACTGCCCTGATTTTGATTTCTGTGATTGAGTTGGTTGTCGGAACGAGTCCCATTTCGATGGCGGCAGGACCGACCGCTGTCAACATATTCCCGCAAGTCGGCTTGTAGTCTACCAGTTGCTTTTCCACGCTGACCTGTGCAAAAAAATAGTCGATATCTGCCCATTCATCCTCAGAGCTCGAGAGCATCGCGACTTTTGTTGTTACCGCGTTACCGCCACCGACACCATCAATATTGAGTGGGTGCCCGGACCCTGTTACTGAAATTAATATTTTAGATAGCTCATCTAAGTCATTGGGTAGGTCGGCACGGTTAAAAAATGGACCACGAGACGATCCTCCCCGCATCAAGAGAAATGGAATAGATTTTTGTCTCATCGATTGTGTTCTCATCAGATCACTGGTTGTGCCTGGTTACGTTAGAGGCCAGGGCAGATTTACGACCTCCTGGAGTAGCCCGGGAGGAAAGTCGCGGTTCAGTAGCCAGCCCATAAACAGCATAAAACTGAGGCCGCTCAAACTGTAGATCAGGGACCTAGGTAACGACTCCCTGGCTCGGTATATAAAGAAGCATAAGAGGAACACAGACAGCGCGATGATAAATCCGGTCAGAGCGGTTAATACGAGAAGCCCCGCAAACCAGCTCAGTGTGCCCCAGAAGGAGTGGTGGTGTTCGTCGATTTCTAGCTCTCTATCCGCAAAAATCGGATCAGTTTCTGGTCGAAATACCATCAGACCAAGAAGTCCCAGCAGACAAGCGAACGTGAACGTGGAGATGACAACCGGGAACACCGCATCGACCCATGCGTAGTCGGGGATTGAATACATCTCAACCATGAACCAAGCCGTGAATACCACGAGTGTTAAAAGAAAAACTAAGGGCGAGCGTTTCAGGCCAGTAGGTACATCGCCCTCGGCTTGAATATTCTTCGCTTGTCTAATCCCTATAACAACCGACACCAAGGTAATAGCTATCAGAACCCACACGATTGGACTAAGCAGATAATCTAGTACCACATGGAGTCCTTGGTCCATACGAAATGTAGAGATCTGATAGGCGTTATTTGAGTACTGCTCGACGGGCTTAGCCAAAACAAATCCGATGAGAAATGCTGGCCGAGACCAATCAAAACGCCTCAGGAGAATGCCGATCAGCCCAATTCCCATCAATGCGCCCAGGTCCAGCAAGTTCTGGCCCGACTGGAAGGCGGCAAAAGAGACAATCATGAACACAAATGGCGCGATCAAGACAAACCGTATATTGGTTAGTTGGGCGATTGGGTTTGATAGTGCGATACATAGGATGGTCCCGAGGACATTCGCTAGAGCAAGCATCCATACAATCGCGTAGGTCACATCGAGATCTTCAGTGAGCATCTGTTGGCCTGGTTCAAGTTCCCCCTGACCCAACAGTGCGAGTGCACCTATGAAGATCGCCATACTTCCAGAGCCCGGTATGCCGAACAGCAATGTCGGAACCAGGCCACCTCCCTCTTTTGCATTATTAGCGCTCTCTGGTGCGATCACGCCCCGTATTTCGCCCGATCCAAATTTTCCCTTGTTTTTTGTGGTCTGTACCGCATGACCGTACGCGATCCAGTCAACGACTGATCCTCCGAGACCGGGAATCACGCCTACGGCGACTCCCAAAAGCGAGCTACGCACCGATAACCATTTATTTGTCCACCAATCCTTGACGCCCTCAAACCATCCAGCGCCAAGGGTTTCTCTTTCATTTATTGACTGGCCTTTCCTCAGTAACGCGATAATTTCAGGAACCGCGAAGATGCCAAGCCCCACAATCACGAGCTTTAAGCCGTCTAAGAAATACGGATAGTCATAACTAGTAAGTCTCGGCTCACCATTGAAAGGCCCCTCACCGATCATTGCGATCATCATTCCAAGGCCGGCTGCGGCAAGACCCTTCAGCGCAACTCGCCCCGCGAGAATCCCCACCATCGAAACACCAAAAATCGCGACCATCAGAAGTTCCGGCGATTGGAACATTAGAACAATCGGTCTCGCGACCAAGATGAAAAAAGTAAGGAAGGCAGCGCCAACGATTCCACCAAATAATGATGAAGAAAAAGCCGCTGACAAGGCACGTGCTGCTTGTCCTTTTTTCGCTAAAGGAAAGCCATCAAGTACTGTTGCCTGTGATGATGATGAGCCCGGTATGCCCATCAGAACCGACGCAAACGTGTCAGATGTAGGCACTACTGCGACTAACCCAATCATTAGCGCCAGACCATAAATTGGGTCTAGCCCGAACATAAACGGGAGCATAAGCGACAGGCCGGCGATACCACCGAGACCCGGAAATACTCCGATTGAGATCCCCATAACCACACCGAAGGCGAGGTAGAGAAGGGTGGTCGGCTGAAGGATTAGAGACCAGGCATCAGACAGCGAACCAAGGGCCAGTGTAAGTAATTCCACGGAAACTATTTAGATCATCCGCCGGCCAAGCGAAGGCCTAGACGGCGGATAATTGCTCTTACTTCAGGTCGACACCAAAACGTTCTTTGAGGTAGTCCTTGATAAATTGCTTAGCTTCTGGAGACACCTTCAAGGCATTTTGAAGAGCCTTTCCAGCCGCCGCTCCGGTGTAAACTGGATACTTACCCAGTCGCTTTGCCGAGATTTCTGCAAAATCTGGACGATTCACAACTTTCTTAAACGCAGCATTAAACGTTGCGATCACGTCGTTGGATGTCCCTGCTGGCAAGAAAGCAGCTTTTTGCATTGGGAAACCTGCCGCGAAAAAGGCCTTCCAAGCTTCCCATCTGGGACCCGATGTCTCACAACCATCAGTCTTATCGCAAACCTCCTTAAATGTTGGAATATCCGG
>JBMZTF010000007.1:0-26699 GCA_049623565.1 Litorivicinaceae bacterium | reverse complement strand
TTACTGCAAAGAATCTGACCTAGCTCAGTTTGCCACTGATCAACTCTATCCGATTATTCCTTGTAACCTCTGTGGTTCTCAACGGAACCTCAAGCGTGCTGAGATTAAAGCGATGATCGCTGATTGGGATAAACGATATCCTGGGCGTGTTGAAAATCTATTTCGCGGTTTACAGAACATAGTCCCGTCACATCTGATGGACAAGGAATTGCACGCATTTGAGAGCCCGGGCCCTGATGAATTGCTTGCATATCGTGCTGAGAATCCGTTGGGTAGTGCAGATGAAATTAGCGAGACATCGGTCAAGGCTGAACAAAACCTTTGGGGTGAGTCTGAATCGGATGATACTCAGATCATCCGAACAACAAGCGCGACTGCCCCAGTGCCGTGAATAATCGCACGCGCGCCTAAAATTTTGTGAACCTGGTTGTTTTAAAACAGCTCTCGACAGTGCACTCAGAACCTAGGCTATGCTCGAACTTCGAAAAATATTTGTTTACTGGTTTGGCTGTCACTTGCTCTTGATATAGGCCAACGATGGATGCGTTCTGGAGGATAAATTAGGCAACGGGAGCCTGTGCCTAAAATGCGACGTATCTTAATTTTTTGTTATAATAAATAAATTTTTAGTAAAAAATGTTATAATTACATCGTCATGCAATATTTGAGTTTTATGTAGGAACCCTCTGATCATATGAAACTGCAACAGCTCCGATACATCAGTGAAGTCGCTAACCACGATCTGAACGTTTCCGCTACGGCGCAAAGCCTGTTCACATCCCAGCCCGGGATTTCTAAGCAGATCCGGCTGCTTGAGGAGGAATTGGGTGTTGAAGTGTTTGCTCGAAATGGCAAACACTTAGTTTCGATTACGCCAGCTGGCCAGGAGGTGTTGCGCGTTGCAAGCGAAATCCTGCATAAAGTCGAAGCGATAAAGCAGATTTCTCAAGAATTCTCGGACGAGACCAAGGGTGTTCTATCGATTGCGACAACGCACACCCAGGCTCGTTATGTACTTCCGCCAATCATCAATAAGTTTATGCGCGAATATCCTGAGGTCTCATTACAAATGCAGCAGGGGACCCCCGCGCAGATCGCTGAAATGGCGGCGAGTGGTGATGTTGACTTTGCAATAGCTACTGAAGGTCTGGAGCATTTTTCGAACCTTTTGCTGATGCCATGTTACCAGTGGAATAGGGCCGTGATTTTTCCGCAAGAGCATCCCCTAGCTCAGCTGGATGAGCCTTTGACGTTGGGGGACCTTGCTGACCATCCAATCGTTACCTACGTGTTTGGTTTCACGGGTCGTTCGCGTCTTGATGAGGCATTTGAGCACGAAGGACTGTCCCCGAAGGTTGTATTTACGGCTGCGGACGCTGACGTAATCAAAACATATGTTCGGTCAGGTCTGGGTGTCGGTATCGTGGCTGACATGGCACACGACCCACAAACTGATGGGGACTTGATTAAGGTCAACGCGAGCCACTTATTCGATCCGAGCGTTACATCAATCGCTTTTCGTAGAGGGACCTTCCTTCGCGGATATATGTACCGATTCGTAAATTTATTTGCCCCACATTTATCCCGCGATGTGATCGGTAAGTTTCTCAGAAGCCAAGGGCGCGCAGAGGCAGAGAAAATTTTCGAATCAGTTGACGTTCCGATGCTTTGAGAACAATACCCTCGGTTGATATTCGATTTGTCGATAGTGGTGATTACCGGATAGCTACCCATATCCTTGAAAATCCAGGTGGGGAAGGTGACCTTGTATTACTGCATGGTGCTGGTGTCGCTTCTGAACCCACTTGGTATCCAATGCTGCCAGCTTTTAGGTCATACCGGCGGGTGATATGTCCGGATCTACATGGCATGGGTCGCTCTCACGCACTTGACTTTGAAGAGCGACCGATTACGGCAAGCGCTGTTGCGAGCGACGTTTATGGTTTGCTAAAAGAGTTTGCGGTCACGCGGTGTCAAATGGTTGGCTATAGCTTTGGTGGACTCATTTCCCTAATGGTGAATGCTTTAAACCCAGGCGTTATTAGTGACTTGGTGCTCTTGGAGCCCGCTCTTTTGGAGCGTGCGTCGCTCAAGGCATTGCGAGAGTTGCGATCACGCTATGCGATTGCTGCTTCGTTACTTCTAACCGAGGGCGACCCGATTGTTGGGGTTAAGCAGTTTTTAGATCTGATCTCTCCCAATCGTTCGACACATCACCGTATTGAGAGCGTGACCGTGCAGCGTTTAGCAAGTCGTCCTAGAGGCCTCGCCTATGCATTAATGGCTGTCAACCAAGCAGCCCAACAGATCGATCGAATAGGATTGATAGATCAAGCGCCGCGGACTTTGAGCCTTGTGGGCTCGAAAAGTGTTGACGACGCGCATGCATTTCATCAAATGTTAGCTGCCTCCAAAGACATATGGTTTTACCGGTCAGTTTCTGGGGTGGATCACGCTATGCCATATCAGAAGCCAGGCGTATGTGCGCAGTTCATTTGTGAGCACTTTGGCCGTTAACGCGCCACTTTTCGTTTCCCGGTGACTTGAAGTATACGGGCACTGATTTCCTCAACAGACCGCTCGGTCGTTGAAAGAAATGGAATCGCATGTCTGCGATAAAGTGCTTCCACTTCGTTCACTTCGTATTGGCACTGTTTAAGAGACGCGTATCGAGAATCAGGGCGACGCATTTCCCGAATCGCCTGAAGTCTTTCTGGTTCAATCGTCAATCCGAACAATCTGGACTTATGTTTTCTCAGTGTATCTGGGAGTTGATCGTCATCGAGGTCATCTTCGGTCAGCGGATAGTTGGCGACTTTAAGTCCATACTGCATCGCTAGATAGAGACTAGTTGGTGTTTTTCCTGAGCGTGATACCCCGACGAGTATCATATCTGCCTGATCGTAGTATCGAATCCGTGCGCCATCATCGTTATCGAGCGCAAAGTTAATGGCATCAATTCGCCGCGCATATTGACCATCGGGTGCGACCGCATGACTCATGCCCACGGAATAACTCGAGCTTTGGCCGAGTTCGCGCTCTAGCGGTTTAAGGAAGGTTTGAAAAATGTCCACCAGAAATCCATTGCAATTAGCAAGCACGTCACGGACCTCTTGATTGACAATCGTATCGAATACGATCGGTGTCACGTTATGGTCGGCCCCAGCAGCGTTGATTTCTGAGACCGCTTTTTTTGCTTTGTCGACGCTATCAATATAGGGGAGTGTGGTCTTGTCAAATTGCACCGTGTCGAATTGGCTCAATAAGGCTTGTCCTAGCCCCTCAGCCGTTAGACCAGTCCCATCGGAAATAAAGAATACTGGACGAATTTGTGAGGTCATATTTAGTTCCAAATCATTTATACTATGTGGCTTTATCAATAGCCGTCTGGCGTCTCTGTGTGCAGCTCACGGAAGCGATCTGCGAGTAGTCTGCGTCAGCGGTTTCCAGGACACAAGACGGAAGGGGATCCCTTTGGACAACTATATCCTTTGGTTTGACGAGCTTGGCATGAATGACGTCGAGCGCGTTGGTGGGAAAAACGCATCACTCGGCGAAATGATTTCCAATCTGGCTGGAGCTGGAGTGAGTGTGCCGAACGGGTTTGCGACAACCGCTCACGCGTATCGTGAATTTTTGGCTCACGAAAACCTAGCTGGTCGAATTAATAGCGCGTTAGGTTCATTAGATGTCGAAGATGTCAACGCGCTGGCTAAAACAGGGGCAGAGATCCGTTCATGGATCATTGATACGCCGTTCCAACCAGCCCTCGATCAGGCAATCGAAGACGCGTTTGCCACAATGACAACCGACAACTTAGGGATGAGAGTTGCGGTGCGTTCCTCAGCGACTGCCGAAGACCTTCCTGATGCCTCGTTTGCGGGTCAGCAAGAGACGTTTTTGAACATCTCTGGGATTCAGAATGTAAAGCATGCGATTAAGGAAGTATTTGCTTCATTGTTCAATGACCGGGCGATTTCATATCGAGTGCACCAAGGCTTCGCGCATGAGTTGGTCGCTTTGTCAGCAGGTATTCAGCGAATGGTTCGGTCCGAGACGGGTGCGGCTGGTGTCATGTTTACAATGGATACGGAGAGCGGTTTTCGTGATGTCGTATTCGTTACAGCGGCTTATGGTTTGGGTGAGACGGTCGTTCAGGGTGCTGTAAACCCAGATGAATTTTATATTCATAAGCCAACGCTGGAAGCAGGTAATTCAGCGATATTGCGTCGAACACGTGGCTCGAAATTAATCAAAATGGTCTATGCGGATTCATCGAGGCCAGGCCGCTCAGTTGAAACAGTTGATGTTGATCCCACGGAATGTCGTCAATTCTGTGTGACCGACGCAGAAGTCGAATCACTTGCGCGTCAGGCATTGATTATCGAGAAACATTACGGCCGTCCGATGGATATCGAGTGGGCGCGTGATGGTGACGATGGCCGTTTATACATTGTTCAGGCTAGACCAGAAACAGTTCAGAGTCAGCAAGACGGCCGCCAAATGGAGCGTTTTGTACTAAAAGAAAAGAGTGAAGTACTCGCTCAAGGCCGTGCGATTGGACAGAAAATCGGTCAAGGTGCGGTCCGCTTGGTGAAAGACATCTCGAAGATGGATGAAGTTCAGTCAGGCGATGTGCTTGTCACGGATATGACAGACCCTGACTGGGAGCCAGTGATGAAGCGTGCCTCCGCGATCGTTACGAACCGTGGCGGCCGCACGTGTCACGCAGCGATCATTGCGCGCGAGTTGGGCATCCCGGCTGTAGTTGGTTGTGGGGATGCTACTGAGTCCCTCGAGACGGGTATTGATGTGACTGTCAGTTGTTCTGAGGGTGACACGGGCCGTATCTACGCAGGGATCTTGAAGTATGACCACCGTGTGACCAGCGTCGACGCTATGCCTGAACTTCCATTTAAAATCATGATGAATGTGGGTAACCCAGATCGCGCATTTGATTTCCAGCGTCTTCCGCATGCGGGAATTGGTTTAGCACGTTTGGAGTTCATTATTAACCGTATGATCGGGGTGCACCCTCGGGCGCTGATGGACTACGAAACCCTGGCAGCTGACTTGAGGGAAGAGATTGCAGAACGTATCGGCGGTTATGCGAGTCCGACAGATTTCTATGTCGAAAAACTGGTAGAGGGTATTGCGACATTAGCAGCGTCGTTTGCACCCGAGCGAGTCATCGTTCGTTTGTCAGACTTCAAATCAAATGAGTACCGTAATCTGGTCGGTGGACCGTTATATGAGCCTGAAGAAGAGAATCCGATGCTCGGATTCCGAGGCGCGTCTCGTTACATTTCTGAGTCATTCCGCCCGTGTTTCGATTTTGAATGTCGTGCCCTGAAAAAAGTGCGTGATGAGATGGGTCTAACAAACGTTGCCATCATGGTGCCGTTCGTGCGCACATTGGATGAAGCTGCCGCTGTCATTGAGTTACTGAAAGAAAATGGCCTAGAGCGTGGTAAGAATGGTCTTGAAGTGATCATGATGTGCGAGCTTCCGTCGAATGCTGTCCTGGCTGACGAATTTCTTGAGTTTTTCGACGGATTTTCGATCGGATCGAACGATCTTACACAGCTGACGCTAGGTCTTGATCGAGACTCCGGGATCATAGCGGATGCCTTCGATGAGCGTGACCCGGCCGTCAAGTTCTTGCTCGCGCGCGCGATTGCGGCGTGCAATAGAGCTGGTAAGTACATTGGCATCTGTGGCCAGGGGCCATCCGATCACCCCGATCTCGCATTCTGGTTAATGGAGCAGGGGATTGACTCAGTATCACTGAACCCAGATACGGTCTTGGAGACCTGGTTCTTTTTGGCTGATGCTCGGGACAACAAGTAATGAAACCTTGTATGTCGGACTTATACGATACTTCCGAGGACTGGACCACAGCCCCCGATTTCTATGGTGAACATTGGCGGCTATGAATGTTCCTGCTGTGATGGATGAACTGTCCACTGTTTTGAAGATAATTCATGATAGGGATGTCGTGGGCATTGCCAGCAGAAACTGAATCATGGTCGTCGATGCTACCGTGACTCATGTTGCGTAAAAATCGATCCGGGGGACTCCATTGGCGCTTGTAACGCTGTAGGTTTTGTGTGAGCTTTCTCGCACGACTTTTAACAAATCTAACAGTGAGAACCCCCCGGCTATAATGCTCCGGTGTCGGGGGTTCTCACTGATCACTCTCAGGCGATCTCTGTCAGAGGAATGTTAGCTTCTTTCGCTTTTGCTTGAAATTCGGCGATCTGATGGAAGTTCATGTAACGATAGATGTTGTCAGCCATTGAGTCGATGTCTTTGGCAAACTCCATGTACTCGGCGACAGTTGGGAGTTTGCCGATGATCGAGGCGACAGCTGCTAACTCTGCACTTGCTAAGAAAACATTTGCGCCGGTTCCAAGACGGTTCGGGAAGTTGCGTGTCGACGTTGAGACAACCGTCGCATTATCGGCGACCCGAGCTTGGTTACCCATACATAGGGAGCAACCTGGCATTTCAGTGCGAGCGCCCGCCTTACCATAGATTGAGTAGTAGCCCTCCTCCATCAACTGGTGCTCATCCATACGTGTTGGTGGGGCGATCCACAGACGTGTTGGAATAGCGCCCGCTTTCTTCAGAAGTTCGCCAGCCGCTCGATAGTGACCGATATTAGTCATGCACGAGCCAATGAAGACTTCATCAATGCTAGTACCCTGAACTTCAGACAGTGGTCTCACATCATCTGGGTCGTTGGGGCAGGCCAGCAATGGCTCCTTGATTTCCTCAAGGTCGATTTCGATAACTTCAGCGTATTCAGCATCAGGATCGGCTTCCAGTAGTTCTGGATTTTCAAGCCATGCTTCCATCGCCTTAATGCGACGCGCAATTGTCCGTGCGTCACCGTAGCCATCAGCGATCATCCACTTCAGGAGGGTAATATTTGATTCGAGGTATTCACGAATTGGCGCCTCATCAAGTTTAATCGTACAGCCGCCTGCTGACCGTTCGGCTGATGCATCGGATAACTCAAATGCTTGCTCAACAGTCAATGTTGGTAGACCCTCAATTTCGAGCACTCTACCCGAGAAACAGTTTTTCTTACCCTCCTTGCCAACACTCAACAGACCGCGCTGGATTGCCGCATAGGGAATAGCGTTGACGAGATCACGTAGCGTGATACCGGGTTGCATTTGTCCTTTAAAACGCACTAATACAGATTCAGGCATATCCAGCGGCATGACTCCTGTTGCGGCACCAAACGCCACCAGACCTGAGCCGCCAGGGAAAGAAATACCGATCGGAAAACGCGTGTGTGAGTCACCGCCTGTTCCAACTGTGTCTGGAAGTAACATACGGTTCAACCACGAATGAATGATCCCGTCGCCAGGGCGTAGCGAGACCCCACCCCGATTAATCATGAAGTCAGGAAGTGTGTGCTGCGTATCAACATCTACAGGCTTCGGGTAGGCTGCAGTGTGGCAAAAAGATTGCATCGTCAAGTCGGCTTGGAAACCAAGGCACGCGAGCTCCTTTAACTCGTCACGAGTCATCGGGCCAGTCGTGTCTTGTGAGCCAACTGTCGTCATTCGAGGCTCGCAGTACGTTCCGGCACGAATGCCCTTAACGCCGCATGCTTTGCCGACCATCTTCTGAGCCAGCGTATAGCCTTTGGTAGACTCAACTGGTGCCTTTGGTGTTCTAAACAAATCTGCGGTACCGAGCCCGAGTGCGTCGCGTGCGCGTGTTGTGAGTCCGCGACCAACTATCAATGGAATTCGGCCACCAGCGCGAACCTCATCAAGGATCACATCGCTCTTCAACTCAAATTCCGCGATTGTTGCTCCTTGCTCATTCGTGATAACGCCGTCAAACGGTCTAATGACAATAACGTCACCCGTGTTCATCTTTGTGACGTCACATTCGATAGGGAGGGCGCCAGCGTCTTCCATTGTGTTGAAGAAAATTGGGGCGATTTTGCCACCAATACATACACCACCCGCGCGCTTGTTCGGAACAAAAGGGATATCTTCACCCATGTGCCAGAGCACTGAATTGGTGGCTGACTTGCGAGAAGAGCCCGTGCCGACAACGTCGCCAACGTACGCGAGCGGGTTTCCTTTATTCTTCAATTCCTCAATTGTCTCGAGTGGTTTATCCATGCGCGCGTTTAGCATCGCTTGGGCGTGGAGCGGAATATCTGGACGACTCCATGCATCGACCGCTGGAGATAGGTCATCTGTATTTGTTTCGCCAGGAACCTTATAGATCGTGACTTTGATCTCTGTAGCGATCTCAGGTTTGCTCAAGAACCACTCAGCATTCGCCCAGGATTCCATCACTGCTTGTGCAAGCGGGTTGCCTGCTTGACGTTTCTCCTCTACGTCGTGGAAAGCGTCAAACATTAAAAGAGTACTCTTGAGTGCGTCAGCGGAGGTTTTGCCGACCTCGGCATCGTCAAGTAATTCAACCAGGGTTGGAATATTGTAGCCGCCGAGCATAGTTCCGAGTAAACGTGTTGCCTCGATACGGGAAACCAGATCGCACGCTGTGTTGCCCTTTGCCACATCGGTCAGGAAAGCGGCTTTCACGTACGCTGCTTCATCGACCCCCGCGGGAACGCGGTTAGCTAGCAAATCTAGTAAAAAGCCTTCTTCGCCAGTGGGTGGGTTTTTCAGGAGCTCTATGAGGCCAGCAACCTGGTCAGCGCTGAGTGGTTTAGGCACGACACCTTCGGCGGCACGTTCCTGGACATGTTTGCGGTATTCTTCAAGCACAATGATCGTCCTTGTTCGGGTTGAATTGAGCGCGGCAGGTGGATCTTTTTGGGAACCGAGTGACGGCGCGCCGAGAAGCGAGAGTTTAGCAAAAAAAATGGAAGGTCTGCGTCCATACTTGGTCGCAGACCTCTTTTTTAGTTAGCGATTGGGTAAGCTGGAAGCGTTGCTTTTGTCATCTGACGTAGGCACCTAATAACCTGACAGCTGTACCCATACTCGTTGTCGTACCATACATACACGACACAGCTGTTGTTTCCAGTTGCGATGGTAGCGAGACCATCCACAATGCCGGCTGCACGTGATCCAACAAAATCTGAGCTCACTGCTTCGGGTGAATTTGAGTAGTCGATCTGCTTTTGTAATCGGGAGTGCACCGCAATATGGCGCAGGTAATCGTTGAGCTCATCTTTCTCGACAGGGCTGTTGAGATTGAGTTTCAAAATCGCCATCGAAACATTCGGGGTTGGAACGCGAATCGCATTCCCCGTGAGTTTACCTTTCAATTGAGGTAACGCTTTGGCCACGGCTTTAGCGGCTCCCGTTTCGGTTAAGACCATGTTTAGTGCGGCAGCACGACCGCGACGGTCACCTGAATGAAAGTTATCGATCAGGTTCTGGTCATTGGTATAACTGTGAACGGTTTCGACGTGTCCGTTTTGTACGCCGTATTTTTCATCGACCGCGGCCAAGACAGGTGTGATTGCGTTTGTTGTGCAACTCGCTGCAGAAATGATCGCATCAGCGTCTGTGATCTCCTCATGGTTCACGCCGTGCACAATATTTTTGAGGTCGCCTTTACCAGGTGCTGTGAGTAGCACGCGGCTCGCGCCCTTTGACTGTAAATGTCGCGATAACCCTTCGCGGTCGCGCCATTTTCCTGTATTATCAACAACTAAGGCGTTATCTATACCGAAAGCAGTATAGTCTACCTCGGAAGGGTTCGAAGCATAGATGACTTGAATGCGCTGTCCGTTTGCAATGATCGCGTTGCCGTCATGATCGACGGTAATGGTGCCATCGAATGACCCGTGGACCGAATCGCGGCGTAGTAAGCTCGCGCGCTTCATTAGGTCATTGTCAGCGTTCTTACGGATAACGATCGCGCGGAGACGAATCGCCTCTCTGGAGCCCGATTTCGCGATCAATTCGCGTGCAAGCAGTCGACCGATTCGACCAAAACCATAAAGCACTATATCCGTTTTTTTTTCGCCGGCAGGGGCCTCTTCGATTGGACCTTTCAGTTCGTCACCCACATAGTCAGTCAGGGATCGTTCCGCGCCAAAACGACGGAAATTGACAGCCAATTTACCAAGGTCAACGTGACATGGATTGAGATCTAATTTAGCAACCTCAAGCAGGACATCGCGTGCTTCCTCAGCAGACAAGTCTTCGTTCTCAACCTGGCGAGCGAATCTGCAGCACTTAATAATATTTATGACGGTACGGTTATTGAGCAGTCGCCCGAAGATTGATGTCTCAACTGATTTCTCGCGGAAGAGCCGGCCAATGATAGGCATCATTTCTTCAGCAGCGGCGACCGTGCTGTTCCAGTCCTCCATGGATTCGTTGAGAAGATCCAGTGACATAGCGTGTACCTCTTAGAACCAAAGACAGGGATTGTGAGGGTTTCAGAACCATAAAATCAACTTATTTAGGAATAATGGCCAAAAAATGACTATTTATATGAATATAGTTCTATAAAATTATTCTGGATCGTACAATTGTTTTTTTAGGCAAAGCCCTGACCCTTAAAGGCAGATGAAAGTGAAAGATCGAACCGAAATATGCAAACGAGAGTACCTACCCCCTGCATCGGACTCTGCTCAACAACCTATGGCGACTCCGTGTGTCGAGGATGCAAGCGGTTTGCGCACGAGATCGTGGACTGGAATCGGTACGACGACCATCAGAAGGGTGCCGTGCTGACTCGATTGACACAATTAATGACCACGGTTGTTAGTCGTTATGTGTTAGTAGTTGACGCCGATTTATTGAAGGGCTCCCTCGATAGACATGGTCTTCGCTACCGAAAGGATCAGCCACCAGAATGCTGGGCGTATGATCTATTTAGGCAAACCCGTGGCCAATTTGCGCGTATAACAGATCTGGGACTGTCGAAACTCCCAGAGATCGGTTCAATGTCTTACCGCGAGATTTGGGAATCAATGAATTCCGAATATCTCGAGGTATCTGAGGGTCACTACGAACGATATTTTAGACAACCACTCGCTTTCGAGTAATCGCTGAAGCCTTCGCCCGCTGAGTGCGTTATTCTATCGCGCCACAGGAGGTCAATGTGCAGTACCCAACCATTGAATCAACACTCGGGAATACGCCACTTGTTCGGCTACAGCGTCTTAACGAGGGGCTCGCATCTGGAGTTACTGTGCTCTGCAAAATGGAGGGCGATAATCCGGCCGGTTCGGTCAAAGATCGTCCTGCCTTTTACATGGTCCAAGGTGCGCAAGAACGTGGCGATATTCAACCAGGCGATCGCTTGATTGAGGCAACAAGTGGCAACACAGGAATTGCTCTCGCGATGGTTGGCGCGATCCTTGGTTATCGCATGACATTGATCATGCCAGATAACTTATCCGATGAACGTAAACGCGCGATGACCGCCTACGGGGCGGAACTTATCCTAGTTTCTGAGAAAGAAGGGATGGAGGGTGCCCGCGATTTGGCACTTGAAATGGAAAGGCAAGGCCAGGGGCGGGTTTTGAATCAGTTTGCTAACCCAGATTGCCCCCGCGCGCACTACGAGACCACAGGGCCTGAGATCTGGAGAGATACCCATGGTGGCGTGACTCACTTCGTCAGTGCGATGGGAACAACCGGAACCATCATGGGTGTATCACGGTATCTGAAGGAGAAAGATCCCGGGGTCACTATCGTTGGCCTGCAACCGAGTGATGGATCAAAGATTGCTGGGATCCGTCGCTGGCCGGTTGAGTATCGTCCAGAGATTTTTGATCCGGCGCGCGTCGACGTTACGTTAGATATCGATCAATATGAAGCTGAAGAGATGGCAAGACAACTCGCTGTCACAGAGGGTATTTTCTGTGGTGTCAGTGCCGGTGGCGCGGTATCAGGTGCTTTGCGCGTTGCGCGCGAGCTTTCCAGGGGGGTAGTCGTTTGCATCATTTGCGATCGTGGCGACCGATATCTCTCGACGGATTTATTTCCGCGATGAATCAACGCACTCGAAAACGCGCTCCACGTCGTAAACAAACACCTGACTTTCCTATTCGAATAGAGAAGCTCTCGCACGAGGGCCGGGGTTTGGTTCGTTGGGGTGAACGGGCACTGTTTGTGGATGGCGCGCTACCCGACGAACTAGTGACCGTTCGGGTGATTAATAAGACATCACAAACCGCAGAAGGAATCGCTAAAGAAATATTGGTTCCATCTGAACAACGGAGCAGACCCGAATGTTCCTATGCTGAGGTCTGTGGTGGTTGTTCGTTACAACACATCCCGCACGAAACACAAATGGCTCATAAAATGAAAACCTTGGAAGAGTTGATCATGCGTGAAGGCATTTCACTCGCCAAAGTCGTAAGGTTACCAACGCTCCGAGGTCCGACTATCGGCTATCGCCGTCGCGCGCGCTTGGGCGTTCGATGGGTTCATGCGAAAGATCGTGTGTTGGTTGGCTTCCGGGAGAGAGGATCGAACTTTATTGCTGATATTGATGGATGCGCTGTATTGGACCGGCGGATCGGTCAATCGCTTGGTCAGTTGGAAACAACGATTGCCTCTCTGTCTCGACCAGATCGTATTCCCCAAGTGGAGGTTGTTGCAGGTGATGACACCTTGGCGATTGTCCTCCGACACCTTGATCCCCTAACGGATGCTGATCTGAGTGCGTTACAGCGGCTCGGTCAGCGGACGGGATGGCATGTATATTTGCAGCCTAAGGGACCTGACACGATCAACAGACTCTGGCCGTCAGATGGCTATGAACGATTAACTTATCGGATTGGTGAATTCGGCTTAGAGTATCAATTTACTGTCACAGATTTCACGCAGATTAATGCGGTCATCAACCGATCAATGATAATTCAGGCGATGGATCTTCTTGAGTTGCAAGGGACCGAGCGGGTGTTGGATTTATTCTGCGGTCTCGGCAATTTCACGCTAGCCGCAGCCACCAGATGCGCTTCGGTGGTCGGTGTAGAAGTATCCGACACGATGGTCGAGCGGGTCTTGCAGAATGCTCGCCATAATTCTTTAAATAATGTCTCGGCGGTCGCATTTGACCTGACGAAGTCAATCACAGAGCAACCATTTGCCCAGGAATCATGGGACACGCTTATTTTGGATCCCCCACGGTCGGGTGCCAGAGAGGTGCTTGAAGAACTGCCACTCAAGAATATTGCACGCGTGTTGTACGTGTCATGCAATCCAGCAACCCTAGCCAGAGATGTAAAGATACTTTCTGGTCGCGGGTTTTTGATGACCCACCTCGGAATTATGGATATGTTCCCACACACTGCGCATGTCGAATCGATGGCGTTGTTTGTGAAGCGAGGGGCGAGTGGTTAAGGCCCGGGAGTTACATCCGATTCATCTCGATTCAGATCTTTCTTTGGAGGATTGGGTTGAGCGCTTTGTGCGCGAAGCACACCTCGGGTCCGCAGAGAAACTTAAAAAAGCGGTCGAGTTGATTGAGGATCTGGAATCCAAAGACCATACACCCGAAGACTGGAAGGCGCCTGATGCCTATCGTTTTGGCTTAGAGATGGCCGATATTCTCTCAACCATGCCGGTCGATGAAGATACGCTTGTCGCTGCACTGCTCTATAGATCAGTTCGGATTGGGCGCCTTCATTTGCGTGACGTCCGCGACAAGTTCGGTAAGACGGTCGCGAAGCTGATTGAAGGTGTTCAGCAAATGGCAATCATCAGTCAGACCCGTCAGGATGTCCCGGAACAGTTTCTGGGGGCCGCAGAAAATCAGGCAGACGCGGTACGCCGAATGTTGGTTGCCGTGATCGACGACGTTCGAGTTGCTTTGATTAAACTGGCCGAACGAACTGCAGCTATTCGTGCCGTAAAATTGTCGGATAAGGCCCGTCGGATCAAGGTAGCTCGTGAAGTATCTGAGGTCTACGCGCCACTCGCACATCGCCTAGGTATAGGCCATCTCAAATGGGAACTAGAGGATCTTTCGTTTAGGTATCTGGAAGAGGACGCGTATAAGCAAATAGCGATGGCGCTTGCTGAGCGCAGGGAGGACCGTGAGAGATACATTCAGGAACTGGTTGATTCAATTCAACAGACCCTAGCATCGCAGCAAATCCAGGCAGATCTTACTTGGCGTGCCAAACATATCTTTTCCATTTGGAGGAAAATGCAACGGAAGCAAGTCGATTTTTCACAAATTTATGACGTCCGAGCTATTCGGATTCTTGTTGATTCTTTGCGTGATTGTTACGCAGTGCTTGGACTGTTGCACGGCGCATATAAAAGTATTCCGCACGAATTTGATGACTACATTGCATCACCCAAACCTAACGGATATCGGTCCCTACACACTGCCGTGATTGGTCCCCAGGGGAAGGTGGTCGAAGTGCAGATTCGTACGCAGCAAATGAACGAAGAGGCGGAATATGGTGTCTGTGCGCACTATAGATACAAGGGAACCGATGCCGATATTAGTGGTGAGGCTTACGAAGAAAAAATTGCATGGCTGAGACAAGTACTCGATTGGCACGATGAGGTGGGTGATCTGCGGGACCTCTCGGAAGCGCTCCGCCAAGATGTTCTTGAAGACAGGATTTACGTGTTTACCCGTGATGGTCATGTCGTTGATCTTCCGGCAGGATCGACCCCACTGGATTTCGCATACAAGGTCCATACTGAGATCGGACATTCGTGTCGTGGAGCGAAAGTTAACCGAAAGATCGTTCCCCTGACCTATCGACTCAAGGTGGGTGATCAGGTCGATATCTTGCGACAGAGCGAAGCCAGACCGAGCCGCGACTGGCTGAACCAAGGTCTCGGGTATTTGAAAACCTCTCGTGCTCGAGCGAAGGTCCAAGCATGGTTTAAGCAGCTCGATCGCGATCAAAATATTTCAGCCGGCAAACAATTAGTTGATTCTGAGGTTAAGCGTCTCGCGCTTGGTCCATTTGATTTGTCGGCAGTGTCTGGTGCGCTGAATTTAAGGTCGACCGAGGACCTATACGCCGCCGTTGGTGCTGGTGATGTCAGGGTCTCGCAGGTTGTTGGGGCTGTAAGCCGACTGTCTGGGGTAACCCAGCGGGAGCTCGATCTCGAGCCTCGTCAGGCGTCTCCCCAAGAGCGCACCGACGGCATTCAGATCCGTGGTGTTGGTAAGTTATTGACCCAGATCGCGATCTGTTGTCACCCCGTTCCTGGTGACATGATCGTGGGATACATCACCAAGAATCGGGGAGTGAGTATTCATCGTGACGATTGTGCCAACCTCTTGAGTCTCGAAGACGAATCACCGGATCGTATTATTGAAGTCTCTTGGGGCGAGAACCAGGTGGAGACCTACCCGGTCGATATCGAGATAAGCGCATACGACCGTCAGGGTTTGTTACGAGACGTGACCTCGGTACTTGCCAATGAAAGAGTAAACGTAACAGGTATGCAGACAATGACCGACGCATCAGCTAATACTGCTCGACTTCAATTATCTATAGAGGTGGATGGACTGTCTCAGTTGTCGCAGGTGCTCGACCGGATCCATCGAATCCATAATGTGATTTCAGCAAAGCGGATTCGGGCTGCATGAGTTATCAGCTAGCTGATCTGGTGAGATTAATGGCATGTCTGCGCGATCCAGATCATGGGTGCCCCTGGGACCGAAGCCAGGACTATCAGAGTATTGTTCCTTTTACACTTGAAGAAGCCCACGAGGTCATCGATGCTATTGAACGCGGCGCTTTTGATGAGCTGCAGGGTGAGCTCGGGGACTTGCTGTTTCAGGTTGTTTTCTATTCGCATCTCGCGGAGGAGGAGGGCCGGTTCACTTTGGATGACGTTATCCAATCAATCGTGTCTAAGTTGCTTCAACGGCACCCACACGTCTTTCCAGACGCAACATTCGAAAGCTTCGGTCAGAGCACGGGAGCTTCACTTGAGGTAATTAAGCAAACCTGGGAATCAAAGAAAGCCGAAGATCGAGCTAACCGAGGTCAGCTTGATTTGTTTGATGATATTCCCGCCGGATTACCCGCGCTGTCACGGGCTCAGAAAATTCAGGAGCGAGCGTTGAGAATTGGCTTTGACTGGCCATCCGTTGACGGTGTGCTCGATAAGATTGAAGAGGAACTAAGTGAGCTTCATGCCGCTCGATTGACTGAAGATATCGTCGCAGTTCGCGAAGAATTTGGTGATCTGCTCTTTACAATTGTAAGCTTAGCAAGGCATCTTAATGTGGATAGCGAGCAAGCGCTTCGACTTGCAACGCAAAAATTTGAATCCCGAATTGGTAAAGTCACAAGGCTAGCCAACGCGCAAGGGATCGACCTAACGATCGCAACCGATAACGAAAAAAATGGACTATGGGATCAGGCTAAAAACGCCTGATCGTAAAAATATCCAAAGGGTTTGAGGTTATGGAATTGCATCCGTCGTTACGCGATAACGTGCGCTTATTAGGTGATTTGCTTGGTCAAATTATGGTCTCTGACAAAGGGATCGTCTTTCTTGATCGTATTGAGTACCTACGTGGTCTTTCTAAATCGCTTCATCTAGGCGATTTAGATGCCCGTAGACGCTTGATCGAAGAAGTCCGTGAATTAAATGATGATGAGTTGGTCGCTGTCGCGCGTGCCTTTACTCAGTTTTTGAATCTGGCCAATATCGCTGAGCAACACCATCGAGTACGCAGGATGCGTGGTGATCTCAAGGACAGTGATCCTTATCTTGATGAGTCGGCACTCCCTAATTTATTAACCACGCTGTCGAAAACGAATACACCAGACGCTATTGTCAAAACGCTCGCTGAGATGCGGATCGATTTGGTGTTGACAGCGCATCCGACCGAGTCGATGCGTCGTACGCTGATTCAAAAGTACGAAAAGATTGCAGAATGTTTGTCGGAATTTGATGGTGGTGTTTTGTCACCACGTCAGGACGCGCACATCAAACGGCGGCTGAAGCGTCTGATCAGTGAGTGCTGGCACACCAACGATATGCGTGCGACAAGGCCGTCGCCCATAGATGAGGCGAAGTGGGGTTTTGCGATGATCGAAAACTCGCTGTGGCATGCCGTTCCTGATTTCTTACGTGAGCTCAGTACACAGGTCGCGCGAGTGACCGGAGATGAGCTTCCGCCCTGGGTCGCCCCCGTACGTCTTTGCTCGTGGATGGGTGGAGATCGTGATGGGAACCCGAATGTCACACATCACACGACCCGGGAAGTTCTGCTCATGGCGCGTTGGGTGGCAGCAGACCTGTACTGTCGCGATCTGACAGGACTGATTCAGGATCTCTCGATGTCCGAGGCGTCCGCAGAATTAAGAGCGATAGCTGGTGAAAATGAAGTTGAGCCCTACAGGCGGGTGCTGAAGGATCTGAGAGAGGAGATTTTTGTCCTGAGAATTCAACTGGAAGCGATGCTACGGGGTGAGGTTGTTGAGAGATATAGTCGTATTCGTGAAACCTCTGACCTATTCGATCCGATGCTCGTGATTTGGGAATCGCTGCATGCATGCGGTATGGGCGAGATTGCTGACGGTTACTTACTCGATATGCTCAGACGAATCTCGACGTTTGGCATTGATCTAGTGACTTTGGATATCCGTCAGGATTCCGGGCGACACACAGAAGCGGTTGCCGAAATAGCTGACGAATTAGGGGTAGGTGATTATCTGGGTTGGGATGAGACGAAACGCTGCGATTTTTTGAAACACGAACTGTCGAATCCAAGACCATTGATCCCTCACGAATTTGAGCCGTCGGATAACGTCGCCGAAGTCCTCAATACATTTAAAGTGATCGCGGAAGCGAGGCCTAGCAGTCTGGGTAGTTATGTAATTTCTATGGCCCGCCAACCATCTGACGTGCTTGCCGTGATGCTTCTACAAAAGGCGTGTGGGGTGAGCAAACCGCTGCCCGTGGTTCCCCTATTTGAGACGTTGGATGACTTAGAACGTGCGCCGGAGGTGATGACTTGGTTGTTGTCGGATACGAGCTATCTTGAGGCAATCGATGGTGTGCAGCACGTCATGATCGGTTATTCAGACTCTTCAAAAGACGCTGGGACACTTGCAGCCGCCTGGGCTCAGTACCGTGCACAGGATGAATTATCAAAAATAGCTAAGAACTGCGGGGTCAAGCTGGTGTTATTTCATGGTCGCGGTGGAACTGTGGGTCGTGGCGGGGGACCAGCCCATAGAGCGATCTTAGCCCAGCCACCGGGTTCCGTGGCCAACGCAATTCGTGTTACTGAGCAGGGTGAGATGATTCGTTGGAAGTTTGGTCTGCCTGATATCGCGGTCCAGACACTCACGACTTATGTTCAGTCAGTGATGCAAGCGACATTAAATCCCGCAGAGGCACCACCACCTGAGTTTATTGATGTGATGCATTCATTGGCTAACAATTCTGTGAGGTCCTACCGCGGTCTCGTCAAAGATCATCCTGATTTTGTTGATTACTTCCGGACGGTGACGCCCGAGGGTGCTCTTGGTAAATTGCCACTGGGCTCACGACCAGCGAAGCGTAAATCGGATGGTGGTATTGAGAGCCTGCGTGCAATCCCGTGGATTTTTGCCTGGATGCAGGTCCGATTGATGCTGCCGGCTTGGCTAGGATCTGATATGGCACTAGCCGGCCTCATTCGAGATGGGCGTACTGAAATATTGCAGGAGATGTACGCCGAGTGGCCATTTTTTCAGGTGTATATCGATATGTTGGAGATGGTGCTTGCTAAATCCGACCCTGACATTGCCGCACATTACGAGAGCGTGCTCTCAGGAGAAGAACACGGTCTTGGACAATTGACTCGCTCGCGTCTTGCATTAGCGGTCCGGTGTATTTCTGAGATCAAGCAAGTCTCCGAACTATTAGAGCGTGAACCAGCGATCGCTAGGTCATTGGCCGTTCGCCATCCGTATATGGAGCCTTTACATATTTTGCAGGCAGACTTGTTGCGCCGCGATCGCGCGAATCCGGAACAACCGTTCGTTGAACGTGCGTTGATGGCATCAGTTGCGGGGATCGCGGCTGGCATGCGAAACACGGGATAGTTGCACCATAAGATAACTTGCACAAATACGAGAAATCCGGATAGGGTTTGCGATTATTCAACTGGGGAGTGCGACGGCACATGCGAGTCATCTTATTAGGAGCACCTGGCGCGGGCAAAGGAACGCAGGCTCAATACATCTGTAAAGAGTTCGGTATTCCGCAAATTTCTACCGGTGATATGTTGCGGGCAGCGGTGAAAGCCGAGTCTCCGCTCGGGCTTGCTGCGAAGGAAGTGATGGATGCCGGACGCTTAGTATCAGACGACATCATCATCGGGCTAGTCGTAGAGCGTTTGGAGCAATCAGATTGCGCAAACGGATGTTTGTTCGACGGTTTTCCCCGCACAATCCCACAGGCAGAAGCTCTTCGCGACTCTGGTGTGAACATCGATCATGTTATTGAAATGGCTGTTGACGACGGAGCGATCATTGAGCGGATGGCAGGACGCCGCGTTCATTTAGCGTCGGGTCGGACCTACCACATGGTTTATAATCCGCCAAAAAAAGAGGGATATGATGACGAAACAGGCGAGCAATTGATTCAGCGTGATGACGATCGAGAATCCGTTGTTCGTGATCGTCTGTCTGTTTACCATGAGCAGACCGAGCCATTGATCCACTTTTACTCTTCATGGGCTAAAGCAGATCCTTCAGGCGCGCCGACCGTGAACCGGATTCAAGGTGTGGGTCAAGTTGAGGAAATACGCGACGAAATTTTTGCGGTGCTCCGGGGCAAATAATCGATGAGCCGGAAGCCTCGGCTAGTTCTTTCAGAACAGGCGCTGGTAGCAAACTACCACCGTCTGTCGTCGTTTTCGGGTCAGGCAGAATGTGCCCCATCGATCAAAGCCAACGCCTACGGGGTTGGCATTGATTTCGTTGCCCCCGTCTTATGGGAAGCGGGATGCCGAACCTTTTTTGTTGCCTACTTTGAAGAGGCGTTGGCACTGAAGTCGGTGGTGCCAGGTGCAGTAATCTATGTTTTTCATGGATTAAAACGATCCGAGTTCGATACTGCATCAGCGTCTGATATTCGACCCGTACTGAACACACTGGAGGAAGCAGGCATTCCTGCGGTTGCATCGCTAAAACCTGCAATTCATGTAGATACCGGTATGCGTCGGTTAGGTATTCCCCTATACCATCATGACCAGCTAACTGAAGTGATATTAGATTGCCAGCCGTCTCTTTTGATGAGCCATTTGGCTTCAGCTGACGAGCCCGAACGGTCATCCAGTGAGCAACAACTGAGTCTCTTCGAGTCACTGAGATCAGATCTCGGTGCGACGTGTCCACCTAGTTCCCTCGCTAATACGGCGGGAATACTGTTAGGGGAGCGCTATCATTTTGATCTCGTCAGACCAGGGATTGGGCTTTATGGCGGTTCACCTGATCCAAATGATCCCAAGGGTTTTGAAGCGGTGGTTTGTTGGCAGGCCCAGGTCATTGAGCTACAGCAGGTGAGACAGGGCCAATCTGTTGGCTATGGGGGGTCCTATGTTGCGTCTCATGATTTGCGTCTGGCCACTATTGGTCTCGGTTACGCCGATGGCTACTTACGTGCTTTGAGTAATAGAGGTGAGGTGCTTATTGAGGGCTGCCTATGCCCGATCGTGGGGAGAGTTAGCATGGACTTGATCACCGTCGATGTCAGTTCTGTCGAAAGCATCAAAGAAGGAATGTGGGTCGAAATAATGGGGCCTGGTATTTCCGTCGATACGGTCGCTCGAAAAGCGAATACAATCGGTTATGAATGCTTGACGCGCCTCGGAGCTCGCATGGAGCGGATTATTGTTTAAATCGAAGTTTTGGCCTGAGGCTATCAATCCATGAGTCGGCTATTTATTGACGCTTCACGTGAACGGCTCTCTATCGGGATCGAAGTCGGTACAACTTGGAGGGCGTTCGATGCGATCGAAGGTCGTCACGATCAGGTGTTGCTGGAATCGATACGATCGCTTTGCGTCGAATCTGGACAGTCAATTAGTCAATTATCCCAATGTGTCGTCGTTAACGGTCCGGGAAGTTTTACGGGGCTACGGATCGCTGTGTCGTGTATCCATGCCTTGGATTTAGTTTGTCCCCTGCAAGTTCTACCAATTGATCAACTGTCGCTATTGGCGGCTGCGAGTGGCGGGAAGTGTCTCGACGCGATCTTAGATGCTCGGATGGATGAGGTCTACGTGGGATCAGATATGCAAGAAGATGGGACCTACAGTTCTCTCCAGTTGATGCCCGTGGGAGACCTGAATAAAGAGGAGGTCATGTTGTGTCACGCGGAAGAAAGTGATCGATTCCCCACAAAGCTAATTCCTGTGCTACCGACGCTTGAGACCCTGAGGAGGCAGGCGACGCGCATGGACGCCTCGAAGTGGATTCCTGGAAATCGACTCACACCGCTGTATGTGAGGAAAACCGTCTCATGGAAGCCGCTTTCAGAACAGCCATCGAAATTATATGACCACTGAATACGCGTTTTTCCTCGCGCTTATACAGGGATTTACAGAGTTTTTGCCAGTCTCTAGCTCCGCGCATCTAATCCTGCCGTCAGCCATATTTGGGTGGCCAGATCAGGGCTTGGCTTTCGATGTTGCGGTTCATTTTGGCTCATTGGGCGCCGTAATCCTTAGCCTGCGCCTCGAGATCTATCGAGTCATTACCGGCATGTGCGTAGGGATGGGGCGCCGTTACCCCCGTCATGCAAAGCTAGGTTGGTTAGTAGGATTAGCAACTTTACCAGCGGTTATTGCGGGTCTATTTGCGAAAGATTTTATCGAGACCGAACTCCGCAGCGAACTGGTAATCGCTTGGTCCACTATCGGGTTTGGGTTATTGCTCTGGTGGGCAAACCATCAATCTGGCCGGGGCGGATTCGCTAAAATTCGAGTGAAAGAGGCTGTGGTGATTGGTCTGGCGCAAGCCCTGGCGCTGATTCCGGGGACTTCGCGTTCGGGAATCACTCTGACGGCGGGGCTCTGGTTAGGCTTATCCCGCACAGTGGCGGCGAAGTTTTCATTTTTACTATCGATACCGGTCATCTTCGGTGCGGCCGCTTTAAAGATGAAGGATCTGCTTGAGGCTTCTGACAGTGTGGCATGGGATTCCATTGGGATCGGTGTACTGGTTAGTTTTTTCTCGGCTTATTTGTGTATCCGACTATTTTTGATGTTCATCCGGCGCGTGGGCCTGTTGCCGTTTGTCGTTTATCGCCTGGTGCTTGGTCTGATACTGCTTGTCTTATTTGTATGACGTCAGCCGAAGGGCTCTATCTTCTGCTGTCTAAATCTTTGTCAATACAGTCTCGCTCCGGACGTAGGTTGAGAGAGTTTGATATGTGTATCCCTAAGAGTTGGCTGTCTCAGCGAAAACGATTAATTCCTATAGATACAAAATGTTTGTCACGCTTTGGGATCACCTTCGGTGTGGTTTTGCTGTAACCAGCCTACAACTGCGGCATGAAGGGAGTAGAATGTGGGCATGGCCGAGTTTGATGCATCACGATTCTTGAAAAACCTGACAGTTCGTCCCGGCGTCTATCAAATGAGAGACGCTACCGGAAAAATTTTATACGTCGGTAAAGCGAAAAACTTAAAGGCTCGCGTATCGAGTTATTTTCGTGGCGGTGGTCTTGCATCGAAGACGATGGCGATGGTCGCTAAAATTGGTGATATTGATATCACGGTCACTCGTAGCGAAGTTGAGGCGCTTTTGCTTGAGCAAAACCTGATTAAAGATTCGAGGCCTCCCTATAATATTCTGCTCCGTGACGATAAGTCCTATCCCTACGTTTATACCAACACAGAGCATCCCTATCCGGGGCTATATTATCGCCGTGGCGGTCGCCAAGCTGGCGGCAAAACCTTCGGACCATTCCCTTCCGCTGGGGCAGTGAAATCGACGCTTAATTTAATACAGAAGACCTTCCAAATCCGGCAGTGCGAAGAGAGCGTTTTCCAGAATCGAAGTCGACCCTGTTTGCAGTATCAGATCGGTCGATGCAGCGCGCCCTGTGTTGGTTTTGTGAGCCAAGCTGATTACGCAGAGGACCTTGATCATGCGAGGCTTTTTCTTGAAGGAAGAAGTGGTGAATTGATTACATCGCTAGAGGCTCGAATGGATGAAGCCAGCCATATACTAGAGTTTGAGAGGGCTGCACGGTATCGGAACACAATCTCGCGCGTCCGTCGTGTGCAAGCAGAGCAGGTGATGGAAAGTGATTCAGCTGATTTGGACGCGATTGCTGTTTCTCAACAAAGCGGAGCGATTTGTGTTGCCATTTTAAGCGTCCGCGGGGGCCGAGTCCTTGGGGTCAATACTCAGTTTCCAGACTCCGGGATTTTAGAATCGCCTGAAGAAATCTTGGACGCATTTATTCCTCAGTACTACTTATCCTCGGCGCGAGTCATCCCGCCCGAACTAATTTGCTCACACGAGGTTAATGAGGCGGCACTGGTCTCACTAGCGCTTAGCCAATCTAGTAATAAAAAGGTACGGATCGCGTTCGCCGTCCGTGGGGTTCGTCAACAGTTTTTAGATTTGGCCAAGACAAATGCCGAAGAATCACTAGCGCTTCGTCTTTCGACCCGTGATGGTCAGGCGAAACGATTGGCCGATTTTGCCGAGCGGTTTGGTTGCGACGTGCCTGACCGTATTGAATGCTTTGATATCAGTCACACATCTGGGGAGGCGACTGTCGCAAGTTGTGTGGTGTTTGACTCCTCCGGCCCACTGAAAAGTGATTATCGAATTTTCAATATCACGGACGTCAAAGCAGGAGATGATTATGCCGCGATGCGCCAGGCATTAACCCGGAGATATCGACGAGTTAAGTCCGGAGAAGTCCCGTTGCCGGATGTATTAGTCATCGATGGGGGAAAGGGACAGATGTCTGAAGCTGTGAATATCTTGAACGAGCTTGGGATGCATAATGTGTTCGTGCTGGGCGTATCTAAGGGTCCCTCGCGGAAGGCTGGATTTGAGTTGCTGCATAGGGCAGACACCGGTGAAGAACTTAGTCTGCCCGCCTCGGCCCCTGCCCTACATTTAGTCCAACACATACGCGATGAAGCTCATCGGTTTGCGATCACCAAACATCGCCAAGCGCGGGGGAAAGCCAGATCCCAAAGCCCGCTTGAGGGCATCCCTGGGGTCGGCCCCAAGAGGCGACAATCTTTGTTGAGGCACTTTGGTGGGATGAGGGAGCTGGCTCGCGCGAGCGTAACAGATATTGCGAAGGTGACGGGGATGAGCCAACAGACCGCTGAATTGGTGTACTCTGCGCTGCATACCGACTGAGAGATCTTTGTGAATTTACCAAATTTTTTAACCCTGGTACGTGTCGTTTTAATTCCCGTACTGGTTCTTGTGTGGTTTCTTCCATGGCAATACGCGGGCGAGCTGTCAGCGCTTATCTTTGTCATAGCCGCGTTGACAGACTGGCTCGATGGTTGGCTCGCGCGTCGTTGGAAACAGGAGTCTGCTTTTGGAGCGTTTCTGGACCCGGTAGCCGATAAGTTGATAGTGGCGGCCGCCCTGGTTTTACTAGTTGATGCTTTTGACTCAGTGCTGGTCACGTTGTCGGCAATTGTCATCATCGGGCGTGAAATCGTTGTCAGTGCCTTACGAGAGTGGATGTCTGAAATCGGTCAGCGCGCCCAGGTCGCAGTGGGCTGGCTGGGAAAGGTGAAGACGGCTTCGCAGATGCTGGCGATTACCATATGCTTGGCGCTTCCTGTGAAAGAAACATTGCTGCATCCCGGGCTTTGGATTTTAGTGATCGCAGCCCTGCTTACCTTGTGGTCTATGGGCACATACCTCAAAGCCGCATGGCGACACCTTATTCCGTCGACCACTGATCCTGATTAAGACCACTACCTGTTATTTAGGCTGCTCTGTCACCGAGTCGCGAGACACAGTTTGGCCGGTTATTTTTAAATCGAAGTGGAGGCTGTATACTTCGCAGCGTCTGATAACTCTTTATCGCACGCCGGTGTGATGGAATTGGTAGACATACCGGACTTAAAATCCGGAGAGGGAAACCTCGTGCCAGTTCGAGTCTGGCCACCGGCACCATAATCACTAAATCTCCAGCTATAGCCCTTTGTTTTGCATACAACACAGCTGAATGGCGATCACTACTTGCTGCCTTTTTTATGCCGCTCAGTTAAAGATGCTATGATCGCCCTAGCGTGCTCCTCAGAGAGGTTGAATTCCTGCCTGAGTCGGTCGATGTGTGCCGCCTCATCCGAGGTGATAACGCCGTCAGCGAGAGCATGGTCGACCTCTGCTTCGAATATTGCTTTGCGTTTACCCACTTGGTTTGCGAAGGCGTTACCTACAATCCCCGTCAGAAGCGCGACCGTGCAGACCCCCATCAGCGCCGTGAGTGCACCAATAAGTTTTCCGAGTGGCGTGATCGGTGATACATCACCATAACCGACGGTGGTTAGGGTGATGATAGCCCACCACATGGTTTCAGGGATGGACGAAAACACGTCCGGTTGAACTTTATTTTCGGCAACATATATGAGCGCACTCGCTAAGAATAGGGCGATGCCGAGCAGATAGAGTGCGGCACCGAACGCTCGTCGTTCTTCATAGATGGCTGAGATTAGGTCCTCTAGAGCCGACGAATAGTGGCTGAGTTTCAACAAGCGAATCATTCGCAGTACTCGGAGCCAGCGCAGGTCAGCCCCGGGGATGAGCCACTGTAAAAAACTTGGCAGAAGGGCAAGCAAGTCAACGACCCCAGTAAAGCTGCACATATAGCTCAGCCGCTTACGGGTCGGAGAGTCTCCGCGGAGGTCGGCTTGCATCGGTGCGGACCAGAGACGCAACACGTATTCAGCCGCGAAAATGGTCACCGAGATCATCTCAAAAGCAAATAGTTGCGGACCATGGACGGCCGCGATACTGTCGACAGACTCAAGACATACAGCGATCAGATTGGCAAGGATAAGGAGCGATAGAGCAAGATCGACGCGCTTGCTGGTCTGATCACCGAAGCGACCTTTGTTCATTATTTCAGCCATTCGCTGCTGGGTGATTCGCATGCCGCTTCCTTTCGAGAACCGGGCAAGTTTAGAGGATTTCCATGAAAAACAATAACAAGCTAGTCCAGTCAGCTGCGACGATGGTGTTTTGCTTCTCCCTGTGGGCGCTGGTACCAGGGTCTGCGAGGGCGTCTGAGACCCATGAGAATTATGCCTTCATGAGTGCCCAGGATCTGTATGATGCCCTGTCGCAGCAGTCTCAAGTCGCTCTGGGGTATCTGCTCGGGATTGTCGACGCGAGGAAAGGCCCGCAAGCGGAGGGAAACTGCTTTACGGTTCCTTGGCAGTCCGATGCAGACGAAGTGCTGGTGACGGCGTATTTAGATTACTGGCCACAGGTTGCAGATTTTTCGATGAGGGCGCCTGACGCATTGATACAAATGATGGAAGATCGTTTCCCCTGCCAAGCGAACTAAAGCAATGCGAAATTCCCATATGTTCTAGTGTAAAATTTTATAAATATATCGATTTTTATTCTTTTTTCGATTTTAAATCCCAGTTTATTATCGACTCTGGTTGGGACTTTAGTCCCAGCGCGGTGTGTTTTTTTATTAAAAGGCGTAGTATCGATAGTGGTTATATCGATAGAACGAAATTACGGGGTGCTTTTATGCGTTTTGATCTTCTGAGAGCCTTGGTCATTG
>JBMZTF010000006.1:0-28418 GCA_049623565.1 Litorivicinaceae bacterium | reverse complement strand
AAGCGTTGTCTGAAATGCAATCTCCTGAAGATGTAGCAGCTCGTCGTGGCAAATCCGTCGAAGAAATTCTCGGCTAAGGATCAGAGACATGGCGAAAAAGAAAACGTTGAAAGTGACACTGGTGCGGAGCCCAATCCGTCAAAATCCAAAGCACAAGCTTTGCGTGCAGGGCCTTGGCCTAAAGCGTATGCACCAGACAGTTGAAGTTGAAGATACACCGAGCGTCCGAGGTATGATCAATAAGGTCAACTACTTAGTGCGCGTGGAGGGAGAAGCATAATGCGCTTGAATGGGTTGTCTCCGGCGCCAGGGTCACGCACAGTGAAGAAGCGCGTCGGTCGCGGTATTGGTTCTGGCCTAGGTAAGACCGGTGGTCGTGGTCATAAAGGATTGAAGTCACGCTCAGGCGGTTCAGTGAAGCCAGGTTTTGAGGGTGGTCAGATGCCATTGCAGCGTCGTTTGCCTAAGTTTGGCTTTACCTCAAGAAAGAGCCTGACCCGCGATGAAATTCGGTTGGCTGAACTGAGTAAAATCCAAGGTGATGAGGTCACTATGGAAACATTGCGTCAGGCACGTCTTATTGGCGAAAACATTAAGGACGTGAAAATTATTCTTGCTGGTGAGATCTCGCGGGCGATTACGGTGAAAGGTATTAAGATCACGAAAGGTGCTCGAGCTGCAATTGAGGCCGCTGGCGGCAAGGTCGAAGCGTAAGAATGGCGATTCCAGGTGCATCAGGAGGTGGACTGACGGAGCTGTGGGCTCGTCTTCGCTTCGTGGTGATTGCGGTGATTGTGTATCGGATTGGTGCTCACATCCCGGTCCCGGGCATTAACCCTGACCGGCTTGCAGATTTATTTGAACAGTCTCAGGGCACAATCCTGAGCCTCTTCAATATGTTTTCTGGTGGGGCTTTGGAACGAATGTCGATCCTTGCACTTGGAATCATGCCGTACATCTCGGCGGCAATTGTGATGCAACTTTTGACTGCGGTTGTGCCAACGCTTGAGGCGTTGAAGAAAGAAGGTGAGGCTGGGCGTCGGAAAATTACCCAGTACACCAGGTATGGAACTGTGTTTCTAGCTACCGTGCAATCTATCGGGGTTGCGATGGGACTCGCGGGCCAGGGCATTTCTTTTTATGCTGATTTCCATTTCCACTTTGTCGCGGTAGTGACTTTCGTCTCTGGTTCAGTCTTCCTCATGTGGCTTGGTGAGCAGGTGACAGAAAAAGGTATTGGGAATGGAATCAGTCTATTGATATTCGCCGGTATCGTTGCAGGGCTTCCTGGAGCTATCGGCCAGTCAGCAGAAGCAGCTCGACAGGGCGATCTGAATATCTTAGGCCTTTTAGCTATTGCGGTTATAGCGATTGGAGTAGTTGCGTTTGTGGTTTTCATGGAACGCGCGCAGCGTCGCATCACTGTGAATTATGCACGTCGGCAGCAGGGCAACAAGGTATATGCGGCACAGCAGTCGCATCTACCGCTGAAGATCAACATGGCCGGCGTGATCCCGCCAATCTTTGCATCAAGCTTGCTACTATTCCCGGCGTCGATAGGACAGTGGTTCGGGCAGGGGGAGGGCATGGAGTGGCTGCAAGATATCAGTCTCGCGCTGGGGCCAGGTCAGCCATTGTATTACTTACTATTTACTGTCGGTATCGTGTTTTTTTGTTATTTCTACACTGCGTTGGTATTTAACCCACGCGATGTAGCTGACAATTTGAAAAAGTCTGGCGCGTTTATTCCAGGTATACGACCGGGCGAGCAATCAGCGAACTATATTGATAAAGTGATGAGTCGACTGACATTCTGGGGAGCTGCATATATCGCCGCTGTTTCACTACTCCCCCAGAGCCTGGTTGTGAGCTTTAATGCGCCATTTTATTTTGGTGGTACATCGCTTTTGATCGTAGTTGTAGTGGTCATGGACTTTATGTCGCAGGTGCAGTCGCACTTGATGAGTCGTCAATATGAGTCTTTGATGAAGAAATCGAATCTGAAGGGATATGGCTCGGGCGGTTTACTTCGCTAGACGAGTCTTGGGAGCTTTGAAATGAAGGTGCGCGCATCAGTTAAAAAGATTTGTCGGAATTGTCGAATCATTCGTCGTAACGGCTCAGTACGTGTGATCTGTACAGATCCTCGTCATAAGCAGCGTCAAGGTTAATTTAAGAAAAGGGTTGAGATTTTCTGTTGAAATCAATAGACTTTCGCGCCTTATAATTTTCGAGAATCGGTTTTGCCGGTTCGTGAATTTAGGAGTTAGGAATGGCACGTATTGCCGGCGTTAACATCCCCGATAACAAGCACACAGTGATTTCACTGCAATATGTTTTTGGGATTGGTCAAACTCGCGCGAAAGCTATCTGTAAGGCAACGGGTATAGAGGAATTCACCAAAGTATCTTCGTTGTCTGAAGATCAATTGGAAATGCTCCGTAATGAAGTTGGTAAGTTTGACGTTGAAGGTGATCTTCGCCGTGAAGTGTCAATGAATATCAAGCGTTTGATGGATCTCGGTTGTTTTCGTGGTATCCGTCACCGCCGCAGTCTGCCGGTTCGTGGACAGCGTACTAAGACAAACGCGCGGACTCGCAAGGGCCCACGTAAGCCTATTCGCAAGTAAGGAATTCTGATGGCGACACAGCGTAACGCATCGCGTAAGAAGGTCAAAAAGCAGGTTGCCGAGGGCATAGCTCACGTCCACGCTTCGTTCAATAATACCATCATCACGATTACTGACCGTCAGGGTAACGCTCTTTCATGGGCGACCGCTGGAGGATCTGGTTTCCGTGGTTCACGGAAATCGACACCGTTCGCGGCTCAGGTAGCGAGCGAACGTGCGGCAACCGCAGCACAAGAGTTCGGCTTGAAATCCGTGGACGTTATGGTGAAGGGTCCTGGGCCCGGTCGTGAGAGTGCGGTTCGTGCTCTTAACGCCGTGGGCCTTAAGGTTACAAATATTACTGACGTAACACCGATTCCACACAACGGCTGTCGTCCACCAAAAAAGCGCCGCGTCTAGGGAGAGTTGAGGGAATGGCACGATATATCGGACCAACTTGTAAATTAGCGCGTCGTGAAGGAACAGATTTATTTCTTAAAAGCGGCGTTCGGTCAATGGACTCAAAGTGTAACCTGGAAACTAAGCCAGGGATGCATGGCGCAGGGCGTGGTCGTTTGTCTGATTATGGTCTTCAGTTGCGTGAGAAGCAGAAAGTGCGTCGCATCTATGGCGTTCTTGAGAAGCAGTTTCGCAACTACTATAAGGAAGCCTCACGTCTTCGTGGATCGACAGGTGAAAACCTGCTGAGGCTGCTTGAATGTCGTTTGGATAACGTTGTCTATCGGATGGGCTTTGGCTCGACCCGTGCTGAGGCACGTCAAATCGTAAGCCATCGTTCAATCATGGTTAACGGCAAAGTCTTGAATATCCCATCTTATCAGGTGAAGCCGGGTGATGTGGTCAGCGTTCGCGAAAAGGCAAAAGGGCAGTTACGTGTTCGCGCTGCGCTAGAATTGGCTGGTCAACGTGCGGACGTTCATTGGGTTGATGTTGACTCAACAAAGATGGAAGGCACATTCAAGATGTCTCCAGAGCGTCAAGATCTTTCTCAAGACATCAACGAAAACCTGATCGTCGAGTTGTACTCGAAATAAATCATTTTGTTAGGAGACGGTATGTCGTCATTGGAACTGCTGACGCCGCGTCAGATCCAGGTCCAGGAGGTAACTCCCGGACGCTCGAAAATAATTCTTGAGCCTCTTGAGCGCGGTTACGGCCACACCTTGGGTAATGCTTTGCGGCGCATTTTGCTGTCATCGATGCCAGGTTGTGCGATTACAGAAGTCAAAATAGAGGGTGTTGCGCACGAATACTCTGAGATCGACGGCGTTAAAGAAGACGTTGTCGAGATCCTCCTCAATCTCAAGAAGGTCGCAGTAGCCGTAGAAGGTCGCGACAGTAACGCAATGATTCGTCTGAGCCACTCAGGTGAGGGCGTTGTGACCGCCGGGGATTTTGAGTTATCACAAAATGTCGAGATTGCGAACCCAGAGCAGCACATCGCAACTGTGTCCTCGCGCGGATCATTACAGATCGAAGCCAACGTTGTGCGTGGTGTTGGTTACGAGCCTGCTAGCGAGCGTGAGGAAGATGAAGAAACACGGGAGGTTGGAGCATTGCATTTAGACGCAACCTACAGCCCAGTTCGTCGCGTATCTTACGTCGTTGAAAGTGCGCGTGTAGAGCAACGGACTGACCTCGACAAGCTTGTCATTGATTTGGAAACAGATGGAACATTAGACGCTGAAGAAGCAATCCGTCGTGCCGCAACACTATTACAGCAGCAATTATCTGTATTTGTTGAGTTTGAAGGTCCTCAGGTGACTGCGGAAGAGACCCAGAAAGACGAGATTGATCCGATTTTATTGCGTCCGGTAGATGATCTTGAGTTGACAGTTCGATCAGCGAACTGCTTGAAAGCTGAAAATATCTACTACATCGGGGATCTTGTTCAGCGAACTGAAGTCGAGTTGCTGAAAACTCCTAACCTCGGTAAGAAGTCGCTGACGGAGATTAAAGATGTTTTGGCTTCACGTGGATTGTCGCTGGGTTCTCGTCTTGAAAACTGGCCGCCAGCGGGATTTGCGCGTGAAGAGAGCGCCTAAGTTAGATAGTTCCGTCGTGAGACGGTGACCTTGAGAAGCGAGAATAGACCATGCGTCATTTGAAAAGCGGAAGAAAACTGAATCGTACAAGTAGCCATCGGAAGGCGATGTTCTCGAACATGACAGCTTCGTTGATTGAGCATGAGGTCATCAAGACGACATTGCCAAAAGCGAAAGAACTCCGTCGTGTTGCAGAGCCGTTAATTACATTGGCAAAGAACGATTCGGTAGCGAACCGTCGGTTGGCATTCAGTCGGCTACGTAACGATTCAGCTGTCGGTAAATTGTTCGCGGAGCTCGGTCCTCGTTATCAGGAACGTCCTGGCGGATACATGCGTATTTTGAAGTCCGGATTCCGTGCCGGTGATGCCGCGCCAATGGCGATTGTTGAGCTTGTCGATCGTCCTGAGATTGCCGCTGACGCTGAGTAATCCAAGACTTGAGAGCCGGCGGTGCTCGCTGTGCGTCTCATCACATAGAAAGAGCGCTTAGGCGCTCTTTTTTCGTTCCAGGAGAGGTTTGAGGAATCTTCCCGTATGCGAGCTTGGTGATTGAGCCACTTCCTCAGGAGTCCCCTCAGCAATAATTTGCCCACCGCCAGAGCCGCCCTCAGGACCTAAATCGATAATCCAATCTGAGGTTTTGATGACGTCAAGGTTGTGTTCAATCACGACTACCGTGTTGCCATGATCACGAAGTCGGTGCAGGACAGCGAGTAGTTGCTTAATATCTTCGAAATGAAGTCCCGTTGTCGGCTCATCCAGGATATAAAGCGTCCGACCGGTATCTCGCTTCGACAGTTCGCGAGCGAGTTTAACGCGCTGCGCTTCGCCACCTGATAATGTAGTCGCGGATTGTCCCAGTTTTAGGTATGACAGTCCGACATCGACCAGAGTCTGTAATTTCCGAGCAAGCGTCGGAATGGCATCAAAGAACTCACGTGCATCCTCAACCGTCATTTCTAGGATGTCATGGATTGATTTTCCTTTGTAAAGGACATCGAGTGTTTCGCGGTTGTAACGAAGTCCCTTACAGGTATCACATGGCACATAAATGTCTGGTAGAAAGTGCATCTCTACCTTGATGAGCCCGTCACCCTGACAAGTTTCGCATCGTCCACCTTTGACATTAAATGAAAAACGGCCAGGGCTATAACCCCGAGACCGTGCTTCCTGGGTCTCGGCGAAGATTTCACGAATTGGCGTAAAGAGTCCCGTATAAGTTGCGGGGTTCGATCTTGGTGTACGCCCAATTGGGCTCTGATCGATATCGACGACTTTATCGAGCTCATGAATCCCATGGCAATGCTCAAACGGGGCTGATTTCAGCGTATTAGCCTTATTCAAGACCTTAGCAGTATGCGGATACAAGGTACGATTAATTAACGTCGACTTACCAGAGCCAGAGACTCCCGTCACGCAAGTCAGAAGACCTAATGGGAGACTCAGTGTGACGTGTTGCAGATTATTTCCCGTACATCCTTCAATAGTCAGGTGATTAACCCCTTTGGCATGACGCCGCGATGGTACAGCAATTTCTTTTCGACCAGAAAGATACTGCCCTGTTATTGACTGCCGATTATTAATGACCTCTTGGGGAGTCCCAGCGGCAACGATCTCCCCACCATGGACCCCTGCGCCAGGGCCGATGTCAACAAGGAAGTCTGCACATCGCATCGCATCCTCATCATGTTCTACAACAATGACAGTGTTACCTAGATCCCTGAGGTGAAAAAGAGTGTTCAACAGACGTTCGTTATCTCGCTGGTGAAGTCCAATCGATGGTTCGTCGAGGATGTACATAACTCCCACAAGTCCCGCGCCAATTTGACTGGCTAGCCGAATGCGTTGTGCTTCACCTCCAGAAAGTGTCTCGGCGCTTCGATCGAGTGACAAATAATCAAGTCCAACATTGACCAAAAAGCCGAGCCGAGCCTGGATTTCTTTCAGAATCTTATCTGCGATTTCTTGACGTCGTCCCGGAAGGTTTAGGGAGTCAAAAAATGAGTAGCATTCACCGATGGGTAACTTAACCAGTTCTGGTAGCCGAGTCTCATCGATAAAAACGTTCCGTGCAGCAACATTAAGTCGAGAGCCATCACAATCAGGGCAGGGGGCATGTGTCATGAGCTTTGCGAGTTCATCTCGTTGCGATTGACTATCTGTTTCCTTGTAACGACGCTCGAGATTACGAATAACACCCTCAAATGGGTGATTCTTAGTCACCTCACGGCCACGGTCCGATACGTAGCTGAAATCAATCGATTCAGAATCGGAGCCGTAAAGGACTTTGAGTTGGTGATATTCAGATAAATCTTGCCATTCGGTGTCGACGCTGAATCCGTAGTGTCGTGCGATGCATTTAAGCAAGTGATAGTAGTACATGCTTCGCCGATCCCATCCTTTGATCGCGCCTGACGACAATGAGAGTTCAGGGTCGACGATTAATCGATCAGGATCAAAATACTGGTGTACACCCAAACCATCGCAGGTTTGGCATGCTCCAAATGGACTATTGAATGAAAAAATTCGTGGCTCAAGTTCGGGGATGGAGTGTCCACAGACTGAGCATGCGAACTTCGATGAGAACATTAGGGGGTCAAAAGCGTCATCCATCGACTGGATGATTATTTGCCCATCAGACAGAGTCAGGCCCGTTTCGATTGACTCAGCCAAACGAAGACGCTGCGACTGGTCCACTTTTAATCGGTCAACAACTGCGTCGATTGAGTGCTTTTTCTTTTTGTCTAGTGCGGGCACTTCGTCTAAATCGATCACGAGGCCATCGAGACGAACTCGGATAAATCCCTGAGATTTAAGCTCTTGGAAGATATGAAGATGCTCTCCTTTACGCTCACTAATCACTGGTGAGAGCACCAGGATTTTTGAATCCTCGGGTAGTGCGAGTACCTGATCAACCATTTGGCTGACCGTTTGTGCCTCAAGACTTAAACCGTGATCTGGACAACGCGGTTCACCGGCTCTCGCGTAAAGAAGCCTCAGGTAATCATAAATTTCGGTTATCGTACCGACCGTCGAGCGCGGGTTGTGGCTGGTTGATTTTTGCTCAATCGAGATCGCTGGGGACAGACCTTCGATGTGATCAACATCAGGCTTTTCCATCATCGATAAGAACTGTCTTGCGTAAGCAGACAGTGATTCAACATAGCGCCGTTGGCCCTCGGCATATAGTGTATCGAAGGCAAGCGAGGACTTACCGGAGCCAGACAGACCAGTAATCACAATAAGTTGATCGCGAGGAAGATCCAGGTGGATATTTTTTAAATTGTGGGTTCGCGCCCCACGGATTTGTATCGAGTCCACAGCGGTCCGTTTTTAAATATCACAAAAGAGCTAGAATACTTATTCATTGGGTTTTAATGTATCGATTCAATGCAGAAGAACGGAACTTCTATAGCACTCGGGTTCGGTGGTCGCTGACCTACACTTGTCCATGCTACATTACACCTCGGCAATGACACTTTTTACATAGGATGAATTCATGGCGCGTTCAGTCAACAAAGTCACCTTGATTGGAAATCTCGGTAACGATCCGGAAATGAAGGCGCTGCCGTCGGGCAGCCAGGTTGCGAACTTGAGCATTGCAACAACCGATTCTTGGCGCGATCGTAACAGTGGTGAGATGCAGGAACGCACTGAATGGCATCGGATTGTTTGTTTTGATCGGTTGGCTGAGATTTGCGGTCAGTATCTTCGTAAAGGATCACGTATTTATATTGAAGGAAGTCTTCGAACCCGGTCGTGGGAGCAGGATGGTCAAAAGCGGTATTCAACAGAGATCGTGGGTCGTGAGATGATGATGTTGGATGGTCGAGGTGACAGTGATATGAGCACTTCCACTCCGATTCAGCCTCACTCCCAAAGCGCCCCAGCCTCTCAGCAGCAGGCTACCACACGACCTGTGAGCCAGCCGATGCCTGATCCAAATATTGATGACGAAATCCCATTCTAAGGCAACAAGTTTCGAAGACGAGTCAGATAACCGCTTCCCTCGGGCTCGTGTTTTAGTTGTTGGTAAGGATACCAGCCTGGCAGCGGCATTCTTTGAGGTCAATGCAAGTGGCGGCCAGCAGCGCATTGTGCTTCCAAGTTCTGTAGATTTAGCTGACGACCGCGAAATCTTTGAGGCGGTTCGTATGCGCCGCCCTGATTTTGTCTTTAACTGTATGGTCGAATCAGGTGTCGATCATGCAGAAACCGATTCGGTAAAATGTCGGCAAATCAATCATGATCTACCTGTCAATCTGGCGATTGCATGTCGCGAATTTGATGCGACCCTTATTCAGCTATCGACGGACTATATTTTTGATGGCCAGAAAGATATCGCATATTTTGAAGACGATGCTCCAAATCCGCTTAATTTGTATGGTCAAACACGGCTTGAGGCGGAGCGGGCTATAGAGAGTCTGTTGGATCGGCACATTATTCTGCGCGTATCTCATTTGTTCGCGCATGGTTCGAATAGTTTCGTGAAGAATGTACTGGATCGAGCGCGGGTCGAATCAGAATTGCCAATGATCCAAGATGAACGCGGCTGCCCTACTTCGATTTTTGATATTAGTCGTGTTGTGAGTGCAGTAATTGATCAACTGCATGCTGGTGCCGGCGCTTATGGCATCTACCACGTTGGTTGCCAAGGTGATGCGTCTTGGATGGAACTTGGAGAATGCATTATCGCGCATGCTAGTCAGTTTGAAGAATTGGTTGTTAAACAAATCATCGGGATATCGGGCCAATCGATAAAGGGTCGTGCAGAGAGACCTCGTCGATTAGTTCTTTCGACAAGAAAGCTTCTGTATACGTTTGGCATAAAACCTAGGCTATGGAGGCAGGAACTGGCGGAGACAGTCGAACGCCACTATGCGCAAGAGGGAGTGAAACATGCGGCGGTTTGATTCAAGTCTAGTGATTCGGCAACGCCTGCTACGATTGAAAAAGCGAAAAACTATTTTAAGACGGCAACAAAGCTTACGCGAAAAGATGTTGCTTACTAGACATGAACTCGAGGATCAGTTAACTGATAATCAGGCACTATCTGCTCGAATCGAGTCAACCACAGAACTAGATCAGTGAAACGTGTTCTCCATTCGCCGGAGAAGCGAAGATCGAGATAGCCCAGAGCGATGGCTAACCCTACTTGATCGAGGGTCGGTGTGTCAGTAACTTCTGTGACATTCTCGGTGAACCATTCAAGACCATCTAAAATCTTCTGATTTTGGCGGTTTAGCCAATTGAGATCGATTTGTGACTCATCGCGGAAGCGATGTTCATAAACCATCAGCAGCGCAGCTTCGGTAATTCCATCGGCTAATGCGGCGCGACTTAGTAAGTGCTCGCGGTTCATTTCTGGCAAAAGCTCGAAACGTCTGGATTGCTTTATTAAATATTCACAAATCACTCTTGAATCTACCATTAGCTCCCCCGAATCTAGCTCCAGTGCAGGAACCTTATTAAGTGGATTTGGATTCAGAGCGGCACTTTTTGAATCATTCCCGTCAATGTCTATTACCTCGATTTGGTGGAATAGCCCAGTGATGTGGGCGATGATCTTTACTTTTCGCCCAAACGGCGAGGGAGGTGACGAATATAGTTTCACGAGTTGAGTTTCTGGAAGGTCATACACGCATTTGTTCCGCCGAACCCAAATGAGTTCGATAAAATCATGTTGATTGGTTTATCAATTCGATGTAGTGCAATTGGCATCCCCTCGGCCTCTGGGTCAATAGACTCAATGTTTGCTGATGCCGCAATGAAATCACTCTGCATCATCAAAATTGAATAGATCGCTTCTTGGACCCCGGCTGCCCCGAGCGAGTGACCAGACAATGATTTTGTCGATCCGATAACCGGAGCATTCATACCGAACACTGTTTTGATAGCATTCAGCTCAACGATATCACCGGCTGGCGTCGACGTTCCGTGTGCATTGATATAATCAATGGGACCTTCAATACCCGCGGTCGCCAGCTGCATGCACCGAATGGCTCCTTCTCCAGATGGAGCCACCATGTCTGCGCCGTCACTGGTCGCACCATAGCCGACGATCTCGGCATAAATTTTTGCACCACGTGCCTTTGCGTGCTCATATTCTTCGAGAACTACAGCGCCCCCCCCACCAGCAATAACAAAGCCATCACGGTTGGCATCATAAGCGCGGGATGCTTTATCAGGTGTGTCGTTATACTTGGAGGAGAGTGCGCCCATCGCATCAAATAGACATGACAAGGTCCAGTGTTCTTCCTCACCGCCACCTGCGAATACGATATCTTGCTTTCCGAGCTGGATTTGCTCCATGGCATTACCCATGCAGTGCAGACTGGTTGAGCATGCAGATGACATTGAATAGTTAATACCTTTTATCTGGAACGCAGTCGCTAGGTTTGCTGAGACCGTCGAGCCCATCGTCTGAGTAACACGGTAAGGACCGAGCCGTTTTACGCCGCGCTCTCTCAAAATATCCGCTGCCTCGACTTGGCTTTGCGATGAGGCCCCGCCCGAACCCATTATCAGTCCCGTCTTCGGATTACTAATATCAGCAGCTTCTAGATCTGCATCACTAATCGCTTGCTGAAGCGACATATACGCAAAGCCAGCGGCATTGCCCATGAATCGAAGAAGTTTACGATCAATGTGCTCAGTAAGATCGACATCAATTGAACCCGATACTTGGCTCCGCATACCCAACTCGGCATATGTCGGATTCGCTGAAATACCTGAGCGACCCTGCCGTAGGCTTTCAGTAACGGATTTCGCGTCTAGCCCGAGGCACGACGTGATCCCTAATCCGGTGATAACTACTCTACGCATACCGACTCCTTTACTGTCGTGCGTTTTTTGTATTTTAGAACCCGTCAGTGGATGAGAATAAACCAACTTTCAGGTCGATCGCATGATAAATCGCGCGACCATCGACCCGGACGACTCCATCGCCCAGTCCCATGACCAGTGAGCGAGCAATTACGCGCTTCATATCAATTTCGTAGGTAACCTTCTTAGCCGTTGGCAGAATCTGTCCCGTGAATTTGACTTCGCCCACCCCAAGAGCCCGTCCTTTCCCAGGGTGCCCACTCCAGCCCAGGAAGAATCCGACCAGTTGCCACATCGCGTCAAGACCGAGACATCCAGGCATCACAGGATCGCCAGGGAAGTGGCAATCAAAAAACCAAAGGCTTGGATCGATATCGAGCTCGGCGAGCATGTGTCCTTTGTCGAAACTGCCGCCGTCTTGAGTGATTGTCACGATTCTATCCATCATCAACATGTTTGGAGCAGGTAGTTTCGCGTTTCCTTCGCCGAATAATTCACCATGGGCGCAGGCGAGAAGTTCATCTCGGTTGTACTGGTTTTGCATTAATCCTCGTAGCCTCGAAGGGCAGAAATAACCACGAACGGGAGTGTACCAGAAAGAAAGCCTCAGTCTTAACGAAGGGCATATTTGCATTCAGGTGATTTAAAGCTACCACGGGAATATCTTTGTAGGGACTTCTGATAATCTTTACGCTCTATTGTCACGAATGCAGGATATTGATTGATGACAGTGATTCGTCAGGACGATCTAATTGAAAGTGTTGCAGATGCGCTTCAGTTTATTTCTTACTACCACCCGGTAGATTTCATTCAGGCCATTAATGAGGCCTACGAACGCGAGGAGTCGCCAGCCGCAAAAGATGCCTTGGCTCAGATTCTGATCAACTCACGTATGTCTGCTATTGGTCATCGTCCAATGTGTCAGGATACTGGAATCGTGACTGTCTTCATCAAAGTTGGGATGAACGTGTCATGGGAAGACGCCACAATGTCGGTATCTAACATGGTAAATGAGGGGGTACGTCGTGCTTATACACATCCGGACAATATCCTCCGTGCATCGATTGTCGAAGATCCTGATGGGGCTCGTTTAAATACCCAGAACAACACACCGGCTGTTATCCACTTTGAGGTGGTTGAAGGTGAAACAGTTGAAGTGCAGGTCGCAGCTAAGGGTGGCGGGTCGGAGAATAAGTCTAAGTTGGTGATGCTCAATCCATCAGATTCGGTTGTTGACTGGGTAGTGCAAACTATTCCGACTATGGGCGCTGGTTGGTGTCCCCCCGGTATGCTCGGTATTGGTATTGGTGGTACCGCCGAAAAAGCGGCCGTTATGGCCAAAGAATCGCTGATGGAGCCGATCGATATTCACGAACTGAAAGCGAGTGGTCCAAAATCGAGGGCTGAAGAGCTGCGACTTGAAATCTTTGATGCTGTAAATAATCTGGGTATTGGTGCACAGGGCCTCGGCGGATTGACCACCGTTCTGGATGTCAAGATCAAGGAGTATCCGACGCATGCGGTATCAAAGCCGGTGGCGATGATACCAAATTGTGCGTCCACACGACATGCACATTTCTTGTTGGATGGCTCCGGGCCTTCACTACAGAAAGCACCATCACTCTCAGATTGGCCTGATATTAGCTGGGACGTGGGGCCCAGCGCACGACGAGTTAACCTGGATACCTTAACGCGCGAAGAGGTGAAATCCTGGAAGCCAGGAGAGACCCTTCTTTTGAATGGCGTCATGCTGACTGGTCGAGATGCTGCGCACAAAAGAATTGTTGACATGCTGGATAATAAAGAAGATCTCCCGGTTGATCTGAAGGGGAGAGTTATTTACTACGTTGGACCAGTCGATCCAGTGCGAGACGAAGTCGTTGGGCCTGCCGGTCCGACAACATCGACACGAATGGATAAGTTTACAGACCAGGTGCTCGAGCAAACAGGTCTGTTTGCCATGGTCGGTAAGGCCGAGCGTGGACCTCGTGCGATTGAAGCAATCAAGAAACATCAATCTGCTTATCTAATGGCTGTGGGTGGCGCCGCATATTTGGTTGCTCAGGCCATAAAATCGTCGCGAGTCATCGCTTTTGATGATCTTGGTATGGAGGCAATTCACGAGTTCGTTGTTGAAGATATGCCGGTGACCGTCGCGGTAGATTCAGAAGGCACCAGCGTACATCAAACAGGCCCCCGGGAATGGGCACAGAAAATCTTGACTAAGAACTTAGGTTGATTGTTTTGGCTTACGAGTCATCTAATTTTTTATCATTCCTAGCCGTTGATTGGCGTGATATCTTATTGATGTTCAGGGTAAATATTGGTCAGAGAGGTGATTATGGAGCGCACTCCTGAAGGTTGGAGTCGAGAACTCAAGAATGGAGTCTACGTATTGACCCGAACCTTTCAGTTTGGCGATTTCGCAAAAGCGATGGAGTTTGCTGTGCGTGTTGGTGCCGCCGCTGATGATGCGGACCATCATCCGGAAATTACTGTGAGTTGGGGTGTTACCCGCGTGGACTGGTGGTCTCACGACGCAAAAGGTATTACGTCGCGTGATGTCTCGCTTGCCGAGACGACCAACCAACTGTACGCGTAACGCTGCTTGTCACGAACGGACGTCGATCAGGATGCGTCCTGAGACCTCGTTATTGATCAGTTGCTCGGCTGTTTGTTTTACCTGATCCAAACCTATGGTCCGAGTGCTGGCGTCTAGTTGATCGGTTGTTACGTTTTCTGAAAGTAATTGCCATGCACGCTCCCTGATTTCTGATGGGGCATGAACAGAATCGACACCTTGCAAGCGAATATTTCTCAAGATAAATGGGAATACGGTGGTCGAAAATTGGAATCCGCCTGCATTCCCAGTGGCGGCAATAACGCCGTTGTACATGATTTGGGGGATCAGTGTCGCTAGCATCTGGCCTCCAACGGTATCGATTGCGCCTGCAAAACGCGTGCTCTCTAATGGTTTAGGATCGCGCATAAAGTCTGCGCGTTTGAGAATCTCTACTGCGCCAAGCTCTTTGAGTCTGGCATGTTCAGATTCTCTGCCCGTTATTGCGTGAACTTCATATCCAAGTGTTGATAGAACCGTTGTCGCAATACCACCGACGCCACCACCAGCACCTGAGACTGCTATCGGTCCGTCCGCCGGTTTCAATCCCGAATCCAGAACAGCGAGGACACAAAGCATCCCGGTTAGTCCACCTGTACCAAATTGCATCGCTTTTTGAGTATCCAGTGCCTGCGGTGTTTTTACGAGATAGGATCCCGGGACACGGACCTGCTCTGACATGCCCCCAGTATGCGTCTCGCCAACGCCATGGCCTGTCAGAATCACGTGCTCCCCCTTGTGAAAATTTGGATCAGCCGATTCCAGAACAACACCTGCAGCGTCAATGCCGGGGATCATCGGGAAGTCACGGATGATTTTCCCTTTGCCCGTCACAGCAAGCGCATCTTTGTAGTTCAGGGAACTGAACTCGTTGGCGATAAGGACGTTGCCAATCGATAGGTCATCTGCGGTCAGTTGTTCAATTCTGATATCTGGAGCTGCCGTGTCGGTTTGATGCAGTCGCAAAGCGCGGAAAGGTGCCATAGGGGGATGTCCTTTGAGTTACTCCCTAATGGTAGTATGTTTTGAACAAAAAAAAAGAGGAACTGAGGTTCCTCTTTCTTTCGAGTCTTGTATCGATCAGTGCTTTGTTACTGTTTCGATGGCGCCTTTGACGATGACAGTCGCTTCTTCACGGCTCTTGGCAAGAGTTTCCTGTGAAGCTTTAGTGGCGTCAATCAGGCGAGCTTGAAGCCCCTGAAGATAAGATTTTTGCGATTCGACAACCGCAGCCATATCCTTTTCAACTGATAGAGCTTTAGCTTGCTCCATCGCACCCTCGACGAGTTCTTTAGCGAGTGCAGCTTGCTGCTCAGCTAAAGCTTCTAAGGTTGCCTTGTTTACTTCGAACAGATCGGTCATCGGCTTGATTGCAGCATCGTATGATTTTGCATCAAACGCCTGCTTCATGTTGGCCTGCATATCCTCAAAAATTTTTGCGTACATGGTAATTCCTCTTTCAAACACGTTGTGCGATGCACAATCCACTTGCGAAAGATACCATGTTGCAGTGCAGCGTCAACACTTTTTTGTGCGTTGCGTCAAAAATTATTTGTCTTTGGTCGAAGGCTTCGGGCCTAGCATCGTTTGTGACATAGATTCCCAGAGTTTCATATTGTCTTCTGTCATCTTTTGAAATATGTCGATTGGGGAGTTTGAGCCCATCACAGACCGGACCTGATCCTGCATAGTTTCCTGTTGATTCAGGAAAAATGAGATGGATTGCTCGAGAAAATGCGCCATGTTGGTTTGCATACTTGAGCCGTAGAAACGTATCAGATGCTGGAGTACTTCATTGGTTAAAACATGTTCACCGGAATCGTTTTCTTGTTCGATGATAATCTGTAACAAGATTGACCGGGTGAGGTCTTCACCGGATTTAGAATCCACGACACGAAAGCGTTCATGGCCCAGCACTAAGTCCCTGACGTTATCAACCGTAACATAGCAACTTTGGGATGTATCGTAGAGACGGCGATTCGGGTATTTTTTTAAAGTACGCATGTGAATGCCTGCTTTCGTCGATTATTATGGTAAACGATACTCACAAATTGATGCGAGCGCAAAAAGTTTGAGAGGCTTTGTTTGCAGGGATTACAGGGCTTTGACCCCTCACAACGTGAATGGATTCAGGCGTGGCTGTCTCGGCTCAATGCTGAATGTCAGCTCCTGAATTTTTTCGAGCCGTCCGGGGTAAATGAATTTTGGCGTTTGCTGACTTCTCTCTCGGTCGACGATCCTGACAGATTTCGTCAATTTTCGAGGGAGTTACTACCTAAGTTCCTTGGTGCACTCTTCGATGCAGAGACGGATGATTCGGCATGGGTGCGACTATTTGATGAGGTGAATTCGGTCCTTCCTGAGATTGGTGGTTATGATAAATCTCAGGTTCTCTGGTTGATTCGCCAAGTCCAGGCAAATAGTGAGCTGTTCGAGAAATCACGAAAGATATTTGAATCTGGAGAGATAAACCTCGAACAAGGCCTGGAAAATTGGCGGCAAGATATCTTGGCTGGTTCGATGCTACCGGATACGATTCGGCCCGATGTCTTTTCTCTGGGTCAGAATCTCGCTGCGACTCCTGGCGATGTGGTGTTTGAGAATCAGTTATTTCAGTTAATTCAGTATCGCTCCAGTACAGAAAGAGTACATGAAAACCCCGTCCTTTTGATCCCAGCTTTTGTGAATCGTTTTTATATTCTTGACCTATCCGATGAATACTCGATGGTGCGCTGGCTTGTGGATCAAGGCCACACCGTTTTTTTGATCAGTTGGGTGAACCCAACCGAATTATTAGCTCCTTATGAGATGACGCATTATGTCCTAGATGGCGGTCTTTCAGCGCTAGATCAGATCGAGCGCATCCTTCCTCGAGCGAGGATCCAGGTGATGGGTTATTGCGCGGGGGGAGTTATTGCAGCAATTCTTGTTGCCTGGTTGACCGCGCGAGGAGAAGACCGTATTGCTTCTCTGTCGCTTATAACCACCTTGCTTGATTACTGCGAACCAGGCCCGCTCGGCCATTTTGTGTCTAAGGACAGTATCGAATCGATACGAAAGCCATTAATGGATATGGGATATTTACCGGCCGAATTGATGTTGAGAACATTCGCGAGCTTGCGTCCTCATGATCTTTTGTTTGATCGTGTACTGAATTCTTATGTCTTGGGGCAGCGTGGCAAGCCATTTTCACTCCTGCACTGGCTAGGCGATGGAACTCGAACTCCCGCATCATTAATATTATGGATATTAGAAGAGCTGTACCTGAAGAACACGCTAGTCGAAAAACCACTGATAGAGCTCGGCGGTCGACCCATTGATATAGCCTCCATCGCCTGTCCTGTATTTCTGTTTGGAGCGGAGGGTGATGACATCAGTCCATGGCAAAGCGTGATGAAGGCGGCAAAATACTTCGTTAATGTGCCAACTTGTGTCCTCGGCGAGGGCGGCCACAATGCGGGCGTAATTAGTCCACCCGCCAGGAACCGTCACAACCATTACATTTTGAATCCCAAGAATCAGTTCAGTAAGCAAACCGCTGAAAAGCAAGAGGGCAGTTGGTGGATTTCATGGAATGAATTTCTCTTATCCCAAGCTGGTGACGCAGTTAGCCCACCGGGACCGGGTGGTGGTTTGCGACCTGTAATCGAAGAAGCGCCAGGTCGCTATGTTAAACAACCTTAGTTTGGCGTTTAGGTGACACTTATATAAACTTCGCGCGCATTGAATATTGATTGGGAATCACTTTGAATCAAATTGAACGGGAAGGTGCGATCCGTCGCACATTTGCAATCATCTCGCACCCCGATGCCGGTAAAACAACAATGACTGAAAAGCTCTTGTTGTTCGGAAACGCGATTTCTGTCGCCGGCACTGTCAAGGCGCGAAAAGCAGCTCGCCACGCAACCTCTGACTGGATGCAGATGGAGCAAGAACGCGGTATTTCAGTGACCACCTCAGTGATGCAGTTCCCATACAGAGATCGTGTCGTGAACCTCTTGGACACACCTGGCCACGAGGATTTTTCTGAAGACACCTATCGAACACTGACCGCGGTCGATTCTGCACTTATGCTACTCGACGGCGCCAAGGGCGTTGAGGACCGAACAATCAAACTGATGCAAGTGTGCCGGTTGCGGACCACCCCCATCGTTTCTTTCGTAAATAAGTTGGACCGCGATATTCGAGATCCGATTGAGTTGATGGATGAAGTTGAAGATGTCCTAAAAATTGAGGCCACTCCTGTCACCTGGCCGATTGGAATGGGGCCTCATTTCAAGGGTATCTATCATCTGAGAACCGACACGATTCATGTCTATGTCAGAGGGCGAGGCGATCAGATCCCTGATGATGTGAAGATTAAAGCGCTTGATTCCGAGGAGGCGCGTGAACTGCTCGGATCAGAATGGCAAGATTTTGCGGATCAGGTAGAACTGGTTCGTGAAGCGACTCCTGAGTTTGAAGTCGAACGTTTCTTGGCGGGCGAATTAACTCCTGTATTTTTTGGAACGGCGATGGGGAACTTCGGTGTCCGTGAGATGTTAGATGACTTTATCGAATACGCACCAAAGCCCGTTGTTCGAGAGACAGGGACGCGAACTGTTGATCCAGCTGAAGAGAAATTCTCAGGTTTCGTATTTAAAATACAAGCAAATATGGATCCGAAACACCGCGACCGCATTGCCTTCCTGCGCGTTTGCTCTGGCGCCTACAAGAAGGGTATGAAAGTCAGGCACACGCGGATTGGCAAAGACGTTCGTATCTCCGACGCAGTGACATTCTTGGCAGGTGATCGCGCCTCAGCTGAAGAGGCCTACCCGGGGGATATCTTGGGTCTTCATAACCACGGTACGATCCAGATCGGGGACACTTTTACTGAAGGTGAGAATCTGCAATTCAAGGGGATTCCGCACTTTGCTCCTGAATTATTTCGTCGGGTCCGCCTGAAAGATCCCTTGAAGGCGAAACAACTCCAAAAAGGGTTAACGCAGTTGTCAGAGGAGGGTGCAACACAGGTGTTTATGCCTCTTAAAAACAACGATTTGATAGTTGGTGCGGTGGGGGTATTGCAATTTGATGTGGTGGCGTTCCGGTTACTTGATGAATACAAAGCTGAGGCGGTATATGAACAGATTACTGTTCATACTGCGCGTTGGATCAGGTGCGCTGATACAAAGATTCTTTCTGATTTTAAGAAGAAGGCTCATGAGCACTTGGCAGATGACGGTGGCGGATATTTGACTTATCTCGCGCCATCACGGGCCAATTTACAATTGATGCAAGAACGTTGGCCAGATATTCAGTTCTTAGAAACGAGAGAGCACTGATCGATGTGGGTTGATATCAACACCCACCTCGAGTTGATGTCGTCCCCACCCGATCAAATTCTCGAGGATGCACGTTCTGTTGGCGTGAGTTTCATCGCTACGGGCACACATCCTGACCAATGGCGTTGGCTCGAGGGCCGGGCTCCGCACCTGGCGTTCGGGCTTCACCCGCATCATTTGGATCAAGACTGCCATTGGGCTTCGGTGCTTGAAGATCTGCTTTCCCGACATGAGCAAAGTGCTGTCGGCGAAATTGGTCTTGATTTTCGGCCAGGGTTGATGCGAGGGAAAGAGACTCAGGTCCGTGCCTTTGAGAGCCAGTTAGAACTCGCTCGGTCATTTGATCGAGCGGTGATCATCCACGCTGTGAAATCACATAATGAAGTCATCACTTCGTTAAAGAGAGTGCAGTGTGAGCGTTTTGTAGTCCATGCGTTTACCGGATCCAAGGAAATTGCTGAGGCATATTTATCACTCGGAGGATATTTGAGTGCGGGTGGAATGATAACCAGAAAGCCCCACCCGCGGGCACTATCTGTTTTTCAGTCGATTCCCAAAAGTCGATTATTACTCGAGACCGATGCGCCAGATTTACCTATTGCGGGAGAGAGACAGGGATCGCCAGCTCACTTACCAATGATTGGACGTGCACTCGCCAGAGATCTTGAGCTCAGTGAGTCGGTTCTCCAGCGGTTGAGTGCTCAGAACGCTCAACGCCTGTTCGGTTGCGATTTCGCTCGATTAGGCTGAGTACAGATGGCACGATCATCAGGACGAGAACGGTGCCATAAGCGAGTCCAAATACGATCGTTGTCGCCATTGGTATAAGGAACTGAGCCTGCGGTGATGTTTCAAATAAGATTGGAGTAAGGCCCGCGATTGTTGTAAGTGAAGTGACCAGGACTGCCCGGAATCTTAAGCAGCTGGCTTTAACGATCGCCTCCACGTGGTCTTCACCAGCCTGGATCAGGCGCCGATACGTGTCGACCAATACGATGGAATCGTTGATAACAATTCCAGAAAGACCGAAGAATCCAAATAACGATAGGACAGTGAGGTCGAGCCCCATCAGCCAGTGGCCGCCTATCGCGCCGGTAAGTCCAAGCGGAATTGCTATCAATACAGCGAACGGCCACGAGTAGCTCGAGAACACCCAGGCAAGAATAATATAGATCATCGTGAGCGCCACTAGGACGCCCACTTTCATATCTGCGAAGGTCTCTTCACGGTCTTGAGCGCGGCCTTGGATGTTTGATTTTAATCCGTATTTCGCTGTGAGTTCTGGTAGCGCACCAGAGCGCAGTTCAGTCAAAATTTCTGCTGCATTTGCCAAGAGGTTATTGACGTCTGCGCTGACGACAATACTCATTTGTCCATCGGTACGTCTCAACTTATCAAGACCTCGCCGCGCTTCAAAAGAGGCAACGACAGGCAGCGGAACGATGGTTCCACTGGGCGTTATGATCGGCAATTGGTCAAGTGTTGCTAGTCGACCGCGTTCGGTTTCAGAGAGCGACAGAAGTACATTTACTTCGATGCCATCCTCATAAAATGTCTGGAGAGTTTGTCCTTCAAATACGCCACGAAGTTGTTGCGCCAGCTGTTGCGAGCTGAGGTTTAATTGACGTCCTTGTGGGGTTAATTTTACTACCAGCTGTTCGGCACCGAAAGGAAGATCATCGTCGATATTAGAGACACCTGGATAGCGTCTTAACCTGTCTTGAACCTCAAGTGAAGCAGCCTTTAAGGTGTCTGCATTACCGCCGGTGAGCCTGATCTCGATTGGCTTCGATGGTGGCCCACCTTGTGCTTGTCGAATTGAGAACTTCTCGATACCGCCAGGTAGTTGGATCTTCGCTCTCCATGCATCAATGATTGCATCGTTCGGTGGACCTTCAAGCTCTCCGGTGAGGATAACTTTGAGTGTTCCGTAGTGATCACCAGTGACTCCACGAACACCGGGCGCAGAGAGTTGTCGATGTTGTTGCAATGCATGACGTATGACTGTGCCACCAAACTCTTCGTTGACGATGCGGACGGTTTCCTCCAGGTGGTCGAGGAATTCGTCCACTTCCTGAGGTGTGGTCCCGCTTGTAAACTGCGCGCCCGCCCAAACAGTAGTTCCATCAATCGATGGAAAAAATGTGAACTTGACGCGTCCCCCAGAGATTAAGCCAATTGATAGAATGAAGACTGTGAGGGCAGTAACGAGGGTGAGCGCTGGCGCTCTCAAGATTATTCCCACAAATGGCTTAAATATATTTTCGCGGAAATTAATGAATCCACGGTCTAGCGCTTGTCTGATTTTGCCTTCGTCATGCCGTTGTCCACGGTTGAGGCTTTGTTGTAAGTGCCCCGGGAGAATGAAAAAGCATTCGATCAGTGACGCTACAATGACGCAAATCACGATGATCGGAATATCTTGCAGAATCGAGCCGATGACACCGCCGACTATGAGGAGTGGTGAGAAGGCGGCAATCGTAGTCAGGCTCGACGAAACCACCGGTGCAAGCATGCGGTCTGAGCCTCCCATTGCCGCATTGAGAGGCGTTTGCCCAGACTGATAGAGTGATAACGTGTCTTCGGCAACAACAATCGCATCATCAACGATTACGCCAAGCGCCATGATCATTCCGAACAAGCTGATCATGTTAATGGTGCCACCAATCATCCAAAGAATCGCGAGTGTCGCAAGGAATGAAACAGGTATTCCAAGAGTAACCCAAAAAGCTACGCGCTGATTTAAAAAGAGATACAGAATGACGACAATGAATAAGAGCCCTGTGAGTCCATTCTCGAGTAACAAATTGATTCGATCGTTCAAGTATTGCCAGCGTTCGTTCAGAACAATCAGTTGAGTCCCGTTGGGGAGCAAAGGTTGAGTCTCATCAATCCACTGGGTAGTGATCTCAGCCATCGCTAGGGTCGAATCATTTTCAGTCCGTTGAGGGATGATCTCTACAGCTGGCTGTCCCTTAAATGTGAGATATGGCGCTTTGGGGTCAACCCGATCACGCACCATTGCGATGTCTCCAAGCCGGGTACCGATGGGTGCGCCATCCAACGCAATCAGAGTATTCGCGATATCTATCTGGCTTCGTCCTTGCTCGAGAGTCCTGAGTTGTCGTTCGCCATCATCCCGACCGGCGGTCCCTGCTGGAAGATCGCGTGCCTGGGTCAGAATACGATCTGCAAGGGTATCTAACGTGAGGCTCAGAGATGCAAGTGTCTCGGCAGTCGTCTCAATCTGAATTTGGCGCGCTGGTAACCCTCTGAAGTCCACTTTACGAATCCCTCTAGCCAGAAGCTCTTGTTCGGCTTGCAGCGCGAGTTTTTGCAATTCAAATGGGGTTAGGGGCCCAGTTATAAGCAGGTTGGAGATATCTTCATATCGCGTTAATGAGGATACCACCGGGGACTCAGCACCCTCTGGTAGCGTCAGGTCCTGATCGATCTGTTGGCTGATTTCGTCAAGAGCTTGCGAGAGATTAGATTCTTCGAAAAGTTCGATTCGAAAACTTGCAGACCCAAATTGGCTGGTTGCATCGATTGAATTTATGACTGCTAATTCTTTGATCGCATTTTCGATTGGAATTGCAAGTCCTTCTTGGACGTCTTCAGCGGTCGCACCGGGCCATGCGACCGAGACTGTAATTACATCAAGTTCAAAACTTGGGAAGAACTGGGTCCTTAGGCGATCAACGCCGATTGCTCCAGAGATGATCATGACCACCATCAGCAAGTTGGCTGCGACACGATGTTTGGTAAACATGTGCACGAGTCCGATCATTGAATGACCTCAACTCGCAACCCTGACACAGCTGCTGGTAACCGAGACACCAGAATCTGATCACCCGCTACGAGGCGTGATGAACGAACCAACACTTCCGTTTTTTCTGGCCCGGGGCGTTGACCAAGACGCTCGACTTTGATTGCTTCCAAGGTGTCGGATGTTGTGACGCGATAAATTAGGTTACCCCCGTAGAGGGCATCGGTGGGTAAGACGACAACATTGGGCTGCGCGGTCAGTTGGACCGATACAGACACCACTGTGCCTGTCGGAGGCAGCGAATGATCAGTTGATGCGAAAAAGGCATCGATAGAGCCACTATTATCCCGAACTGCGCCGCTTACACGGGTTAAATAAAAGTGATGGTTTCCCTCAGTGGCGGCGCTGACTATTTCGTTAACCACCAAAGACTCGGAGAGTGTTTGGCCAACAGATGCAGGTACTTGAACTCGGATCTCGCGTCCAGAATCCGGCGCGAAAATGGCCAGTTCTTGGTTCGCCTGTACACGGTCACCGGCAACGACATTGACTTCAATAACTTGGCCGTCTGCTGGTGCCTTCACAGCTGTTGAGTCGAAGTCGCGGGTTGCTGCACGAACTTCTGCCTCGAATCGCTGAATTGCGGTTTTTAACTGGGTACGCTTGGAGTCTACCGTCGATAGAGCCAACTCGCGCCGATTAATTTGAAGTTTTTGATTCACGACTGCCTGTCTAGCTGTATCGAGATCCTGTTCGCTGGAGAGATTGCGTTGTCTCAGGTTCTGAATACGGGTCAGCTTTTGCTGTGAAATATTGAGCGCCTCTTGGTCGAGTTGCAGGGCTTCTTGGTCTTTCGATTGAGTAGCATCTAGCGCGGTTAAATTGGACTCAGCGTCGGCCAGATTTGACCTCGCCTGCGAGAGTTTGATTTCTGCGTCGACCGCATCGAGGTTTATGAGTATTTGGTTGGCAAGGACTCTGGCGCCTTCACGGACGAGTACCGTCGAAACATCGGTCCCAATGCGAGCCCTTAATGTTTGAGTATCAGGATTCTCAACTGTTCCAAACCCATTAAAGACCGGAGACACGGTTTCGGGTTGTATCACCTTAGTTGAGATACGCCACGCAGAGGCGGGAGCTTCTCGAACAGCTGGAGTTGGTTTGGACTTGGTGAGCAACCAAAACCCAGATATCCCCGCACTAAAAATGGCGAGGCCGAGTAGGAATGACCTCAATTGATTACGTCTCATGGAGAGCCTTGCCTTTACTTCGTGTGAGATTACACGTGGCTCCCTGAGGAGACCAGTAGGTTACTGGCCGATTGCGATTTGTGTGTTTGAATCCTGAGTTTCGTTCTGTATCTTCACGTAGATCTCTTCACGATGGATGTCAACCGACTTTGGCGCATTAATTCCCAGCCGCACATGGTTGCCAAACAAACCTAGGATCGTGACCGACACGTCGTCTCCGATCATCACTTTTTCGCCGATTTTACGAGTTAATACCAGCATGGGCACACCTCTTCTATCTCTCCGTAAGTTAATTTTGTCCATATAATGTCCTAAACATTGCTACCATTTTTTTTGACAGTCAACTGTTTTTGACCTAAACCAGTGAAATTATGCAAAAAGTTTTCTCTATTATTTTTCGGTAGATTGATTTTGTTTTAATTTTGTCCATGGTTTCTAAAGAGAAATCTGGACGTTCAGTGCTCTCGTAACCCACTCGCGGAGGGGCGTAATGTATAAGCTCGTCGTATTTATCCCGGATGCTTCAAAAGAGCTTGTGAAGAATGCACTTTTTGCTGCAGGTGCAGGTTCACTTGGAGCCTACAGACATTGCTCTTGGGAATGCTTAGGGACCGGGCAGTTCATGCCAAATGAGTCCGCAAACCCTTATATCGGTCGGACTGGAGTCATAGAGCGAGTCTCAGAGTGGCGAGTTGAGATGCTAGTACCTGATAGTACAGTCGACGCGGTCAAAGAAGCATTACATTTGGCTCACCCGTATGAGGAGCCTGCGTTTGACTTGTTTGTTGTAGAGGAGCCAAGTCCTCGCTCTTAAACTCGAGCTGACACTGGTGTCTCGTCGCGATCGATGCAATGTAGCGGAAATACTCCGGTTTGGAGATCGTCCTTCAGTCTGGCTAATGTATCTCGCACCGTATGAAACGCGAGCTCATCCCAGGGGATTTCGTCCATGCCGAAAAGTCTCGTCTCTAAGCTTTCTGGGCCTGATTCATATTGGCCATTTGTCAAAAAAGCAAGGTAAAGCATGTAGACTTGACTGATTGTTGGAATCGAAGTGACGACGTAGAGCTGCCCTAGCTCGGGAGTTGCATGTGCCTCTTCCCACGTCTCTCTCAAAGCCGCTTGAGCTACGGTCTCACCGTTTTCCATAAACCCTGCCGGTAGAGTCCAGAGTCCATAACGTGGTTCGATCGCTCGTCTACAAAGAAGTACTTTGTTATCGACCAGTACGACACATCCCGCAATTATTTTCGGATTCTGGTAATGAATCATGCCGCACTGGTCGCACAGGTCCCTAGGTCGATTGTCACCTTCTGGGACGCGTCGGATTGTTGCTGCACCACAGTTTGAGCAAAAGTTCATAGGGCCTCCGTTTGTTATCTCTATACTAAACAAATGTATGTGACTAAACAGAGTGTGCAGGAAAAACTCTCAAAACGGGAACCGGCACATTTGGAAATGTGCCGTGGTAGTGCTGCCGTGGCGTTTGTGATTTCGGGGGTTGATCGTCCTAGTTTAACCCTCTGCGTAAAGGCATCTCATCTCAGAAAGCACGCAGGAGAGGTCTCGTTACCTGGCGGAAAAATTGAACCCACCGATGAATCAGTTTTGGAAGCTGCTCTGCGAGAATTAAGAGAGGAAACTGGCTTAACGCTTCACGGTGACGATTGCATTGGATATTTAAATCCCATCGAAAGTTTACATCGGCTATCAGTGATTCCGTGTGTATTTTGGTCTGATGATTCCCTTATGGGTGTGCCGCGAGAACAAGAAATTTCGAGAGTATTTACAATACCGATTATGGAGTTTCTGGAACAGACACCCGCATTCGAAGTGAGCCACCATCGATTACCTGAGGTGTGGATGCCAAAATGGTATTACGACAATGAGAAGATCTGGGGTTTAACGGCGCTAATTATTCGTGACTTCCTTCAAATTGTCTCGACTAATCACAAGCTTCTGGATCGACCTTCCACGCTTTGACAGATCGAACGCGGTTGTCTTGGATAGCCAACACTTCTAAACGATAGTCATCATGCTCAATTCCGAGGCTATTTTCCGGAATGCATTCCAATAACTCGACGATCACACCGCTCATTGTCCGGGGTCCATCTGTTGGCAGTTCCCAGTCTAGGATTCGGTTTATGTCACGAACGGTCGCTGATCCATCAATAATGAATGTCCCATCATTTTGTGGGTGGACGTCGGGACTAGTTTCTTGGATGTGGTCTGTTGTGAACTCACCAACAATTTCCTCGAGGATGTCGTCAATGGTGACTAATCCCTCAATCTCTCCATATTCATCAACTACAACAGCTAATCGTTCTCGTTCTTTCTGGAAGTTGAAGAGCTGTGTGTGCAAAGCAGCGCTTCGAGGGATAAAGTAGGGCGCTCCGCATAATTCGACAATACGATTTTTAAACTCCTGCTCGTCTCCTAGTAGCTCGGTATCATCAAGGAGTTTCAGCGCTGTCCGCGCGTGCAGGACGCCAATAAGGCCCTCAATATCCTCATTGAACACGGGGAGCCGAGTGTGTTGAGACGATCGGAGTTGGCTAACGAGCTCATCTACCTCGTCAGTCAAATCAAGCCCAATGATCTCGCCCCGAGGAACCATGATCTCATCAACCTGAATCTTCTCGAGATCGAGAATAGAGAGCAGCATTCCGTGGCGCCTTGCTGGTATTCGATGGCCGCTTTGCATCATCAGAGTACGGAGCTCTTCTTTGGTCAGCCGATCCCGATTTGAGGTCTCCGGATTTATCCCAAATAAGCTCAGCAAACCGTTCGAGAGAAGGTTTGTTATCCAAACAAGCGGATAGGTAATTCGTAATAAAGGAAGCAAGATAAAGCTTGCTGGTCCAGCGATACGCTCGGGATAAAGCGCCGCGAATGTCTTCGGTGTGACTTCGGCAAATATTAAAATGACGAGCGTTAATATACCCGTTGCGATCGCGACACCGGGGTCACCAAAAATCCGCACAGCAAGTACCGTCGCGATAGCTGATGCCAAAATGTTGACGAAGTTATTGCCAATTAATATAAGCCCGATTAGACGATCGGGACGTTCAAGTAGCGACAGGATCCTTGAAGCACCTTTTGATCCTTCCTCAGCCAGGTGTTGAAGTCTCACACGATTGATCGCCATCAGCCCGGTCTCTGAACTTGAAAAGAAACCCGACAGGAAGATCAGAAGAACAAGAATTCCGAACAAGAATTCATTGGAGATATCACTCAAAAGTGGGATCCATTACAGCACAAACTCCAGAACAGCTTTGCTACCGAGATAGCCGACACATAGAAGTGCGGCTCCAACGATTGCAGTTTTCCTCATAATGCGAGTCACACCTCCTTTCCTAAAATGTTGCCACAGAGCGATTGCCATTCCCCACCAAGCGAGCACAGATAAAACTGTTTTATGGCCGAGTTGCTGGGCCCAGAAGTCTTCAACATAAAACACGCCAGTGAAAAGGGCTATCGTTAGAACCAACCAGGCCGTTTGCACTGTGCGCAAGAACAAATGTTCCATCGCATCCAGCGGAGGAAGGGCGGAGATGATCGGCGTCAATGGACGTTCTTTGAGCTTGGCATGTTGCCACGACAATAAAATAGCGAGGGTTCCAGAATAGGCGACAGCGCCGTACGCTAAAACCGAGGTCGCAATATGCACCGCCGTTTCAAAATTTAAGGGACTCAACTGATTCGAAACAGGGCTGATCACTGACGCGACTAGCGTGAAAAGTCCTGTGATCGGTGCTACGCCGATCAGTAAAGCATTCACAGGATGCTTGAGGCTGGACCCAAGGACGATGAGTAAGAGGAGGGCTCCCAGCAGAGTACCCATGAGTCCGGTTGTTGGTCTCCCACCATTATCACCTAAGCCTTGGATCACCACAGCGACCGAGAGAACGCAGCCAGCAATACCAAGCCAGAGGGAGGTAAAATCGCGTC
>JBMZTF010000005.1:0-29057 GCA_049623565.1 Litorivicinaceae bacterium | reverse complement strand
CGCTGAATCAGGCAAAGAAGGACTAGTAACTGGTTTCATAGGTAAAACACGTGAAACTGTAGTGGTTCAATTTGATGACAGTCCGAACCAGAGCGTTACCATAAAAAAGGAACTAGTCACTCAGATCAAACGTCGTGAAATGTTTATTGAGAGCGCTGGCAGCCCAAAAAAAGCAGGACGGCTGCGTTCTAAAAGAAGATTTAGATGAGTGTTATTCTGCATTGATAACCCGGTACCGACACCGGTGCCAAAAAAATGAAGAAGTTCTGCCCTTTGCCTCCGGAGGGCAACGCTCTATCCAGCTGAGCTACGGGCGCATGTCTCAAGAAGTCGAAAGACAGATACTTCTTTGAGTTTCGACATACAAGTTTATCAGCTTTTCAATTAGCGTTTGAGACTCTGTTTTGACGTCGCTGCGACAAATCCATCGTATGGTCTGCATTTTTCTAACAACTCGATCGTGTAATCTGATCTCACGATAGCGCACTGCTAACAGGTAAAATTCAGTCGTACGCTTTGGCGGACCACGAAATGGCCAACAAAATACCCATGGTACTGCCAACCATGACAATCTATACTTTCGCGCAAAGATCGTAACAAAAGACATGAGGTTTTAGATGAAAACGGTAATCACCGCGATCGTATCACTATTTGCGTTATCTGCGTTGGCTGCGAGTGAAAACGCCGACGTCGTTTTAGAACGCTTGAAGCATCCGGCGTCTGTTTGCGTCATGGGTGACCCTTGTTCAGACAATCTGGGCAAGGTACCGGTCGCAGCTGCTGCTCGTTCGGGAGATCAGGTATACAATGCTGCTTGCGCGGGTTGTCATGTGTCGGGGGCGGCTGGTGCCCCGAAGACCGGTGACTCCGGGGCCTGGGCTGCCCGGATTGACAAGGGGATGGAGACACTCGTGAAGCACGTGATAGATGGATACAACGCGATGCCTGCTCGTGGGTTGTGTGCTGATTGTTCTGATCAGGAAATCGCGGACGCTGTCGCCTACATGGTGGATGCTCTCTAAGACCGCTTACTTCGGCCGGTCGAAAGTTGGATCGGCTGTAATCTGCTCATTATTAAATCGATCAAGTTTGCTTAGTAGGTGCTGAACGACTTCACTGGGAAGAGGCTTGAGTATGCTAGGCTCGTCTCGGGTGATCCGCGGTTCCCCAGACGCCTCGACTGCGACCTGTCTTTCATCATCCGTACCATTCGAAAATAAGGCCAAGTCAACGCCTGCATCCAAGGTACTGTGAACTCTTTCATTAATCGTCCCAGAAATCGCCCCCATTGTTAGGCAATCCGAGACAATCAACCGGTCTCCAAAAATTTCTCGGACTTTTTTTATGGCTTTCGCCGAGGTCGTAATAGGTGACCCATCCCACTCTGGAATCACAACGTGCGCTGTCATTGCCCAGCGCGTGGCAGATACCGCTTGAAATGGTATCCAATCAGACTCCGCAAGCACTTTAATGGGAGTCTGGATAACCGGTAATGAATCGTGACTATCTGATTCGACACGCCCCATACCAGGGAGATGCTTCACAATCGCTGTCACGCCACAACGGCTCAAACCATCAATGAATGCTGTGGCGAGGGGAATAACTTCAGCAGGGGTCGTCCCAAACGAACGGTTACCAATCACCTGATTGGCTCCCTTGACATGTAAATCAAGGACCGGACCCGCTGCGTGTGTGATACCCACCTCTGCCAATTGAGAGCCAATGACTTGTCCAAGACTGCTCGCGGCCTCGAGCCCCGCAAACTGATGTCGTCGCCAGAGTTTCCCGATATCCAATGCAGAGGGGAGCTGCGGCCAGTTTGGGCTCTTCAGCCGCTGAACACGCCCGCCCTCCTGATCAACCATGATGACGACATCATTCCCTAAGATCTTGCGGATGGATCTACAAAGCGCTTGCAGTTGGACTTGATTTTCAACATTTCTGGAAAACAAGATAACGCCATAGGGCTGCAAATTATCGAGCCATGAGATCTCTGACGGGGACAGCTCGGTACCATGAAGCCCGGTAATAATAGGGCGATAAAGGGTCATACAGATTCGCCTTTCAGCATGGCATGTAGCGCACTTAGTGTGTCTTGGCCCTTTTGTCGTGCGATTTCGGGGGGCAGCTCATCCTTCCCATGCCAGTGAATATGTTCTTCAGGTAACTCATCTAAAAATCGACTCGGCGTTGTCTCAATTAACTCGCCAAATTGTTTTCTTCGCTTAGCATAGGTAACGGTCAGATTCTGCTTTGCCCGTGTAATACCAACGTACATTAGTCGACGTTCTTCTTCTATAGTATCGGCCTCTATGGAGTTTTTATGTGGAAGTAAATCTTCTTCCACGCCCATGAGAAAAACGTCTGGGAATTCCAAGCCTTTCGCCGCATGCAGTGTAGCGAGTTGGACTCGATCACTGTTATCCTCTTCCTCTTCGCGTTCCAGAATGTCACGGAGAACGAGTTTCCGAATCGCGGCTTCGATGGCTGTATCATTTGAATCATCTTCATCGATTGCCTCTTCAGGATCATGTTTGAGATCTTTCCTGAGCGCCTCGAGTAGCTGTATCACATTACCCCAGCGATTTTCGGCCATGGGTTCTGATGAGCTCTGATCAGATAACCAACCCCGGTAATTGATCTCTTCTAATAGCTCATCAATTGCGTGCATTCCTTGGCCGGCTAAGAGATCACGCTGTGCTCTTTCGATCAGCTGATGGAACTGCGCAAGGCGTCTGGCTGCCTCTGGTTCTAATCGATTGATTAGGCCCATTTCAGGAATACAGGCATACAGTGGCTGATGCCGTTCGTGTGCATATTTCCCGAGTACTTCAAGTGTTGTTGGACCGATCCGACGACGCGGCACATTGATAATACGCAGAAGTGCGTTATCGTCATCTGGATTGATTAAGAGTCTCAGATAGGACATCAAATCCCGGATTTCTGAGCGCGCAAAAAAGCTTGTTCCGCCGCTTAATTTGTAGGGGATTTTGAAATGCTGCAGTTTAAATTCGAGGATACGAGCCTGGTGATTGCTCCGATATAAAACTGCGAAGTCTGAAAACTGCTGCCTAAGGTTGAGGCGGCGTTCCAAAATCATCGAAGCAATTCGCTCAGCCTCATCCTCATCAGTCTTCGCCGGAAGGATTTCGATGCGTTCACCAAACCCTTTGTCGCTCCAGAGCGTTTTTTCGAATATGTGTGAGTTTCTTGCGATGAGTGTATTCGCCGCCTCTAGAATGACGCGAGTGGAGCGGTAATTCTGTTCGAGTTTGATTACTTTAAGTGTCGGGAAGTCAGCGCTCAGTTCATTGAGATTTTCAGGACGCGCACCACGCCAAGCATAAATCGACTGATCATCATCACCAACGATAGTGAGAGCGCCTGAGATTTGGGTTAGTAACCTGACCATTTCGTATTGGATGAGATTAGTATCTTGATACTCGTCAACTAATAAATAGCGGACTTTCGACCGCCATCTGGCGAGAAGATCTGGCTCGGAACGGAACAGCTCAACAGGCTTCAGGATCAGATCGTCAAAGTCGACAGCATTGCAGGCTTTTAGATAGCGGTAATATTCAACATACGCACTGGCAGCTAATACAGATTGGGGGTCACTTGCTTGGATTTGGGTAGCCTCAGGCGACAGCCCATCATTCTTCCAATTAGAAATTGTGTGCTGAATTTTTGAGATAATATCGTGGTCGTCGATTGACTCTCGCTTTAGTAAGTCGGTCAGAATAGATTTGGTATCTTCAGCGTCAAGGATCGAGAAACCAGATTTGAGTCCAGCGTATCCGGCCTCTCGCCTGAGCAGATTCAGTCCAAAGGCGTGGAAGGTGGAGACCGTGAGACCGCGAGTCTGATCTTTAGGCCCAATATTGCCGACACGTTCGCGCATTTCACGTGACGCTTTATTGGTAAAGGTGACAGCAGTGATATGGCGAGCCGGTATACCAGCTTCCTGAATCAGCCAAGCAATCTTATGTGTAATAACACTGGTCTTCCCACTGCCTGCACCTGCAAGCACAAGAAGCGGCGAGCCAACATGCGTAATGGCCTCACGCTGTCGTGGGTTGAACCGATTAAGATCCACACAATGATCCTTAAAAAAAGAAGTGAAGAGTTTAGCAGGTTGTCGTAAGACTTAAGTGAACCAACCCGCAAGCCACCAACTTTTTGAGTAATGATCCTGATAGACCCAGCTGATTCGTGTGTGTTGGAAGAGACAGACCCAGTACCGTCGACACGCAGGTTCGAAATCCCACCATCCAGATTCGATCCGTTCAGGTCCTTGAAGCAACATATGCCCTGCTTTTTCTGGTGATGAGCCAAGCGACTCAGGTGGATCGAGTAGCCACAGAGGGCGAGGTGGAAGGTTAGGAAGTGGATATGCGTTTTTGTTTTTGTCCAACCGATTAGCGTACTCAGGTCGTGGATCTTGAAGCCGGCAAGGTGTCTTGATGCGTTCTTTACCGAGGCGTGCGGTGAGACGATCGAGTAACTGCGAGCGGTCTGTGTCGTGAGTTCGAACAAACAAGTCACGTTTTTTCGGGCTCGCTTGATGTACTTGGTGAATTGCTAAGCGAATGCCTGTCATCGGTGATGTAGGTCTTAATTTTTCAAGCTGTAACCAAGAGGGATCGGTAATTGCTGCTGCTGTATTCGCAGGGTGATTGAGTGAGACTTTCAAATAATGAACGTCACGATTTTCAAGTGTAATTTCCCATCGTAACTGACTGGTAGCGGATACACGTTGTCTTAACCAATTAGACGCATCTTGCGTTAAACGGTTGACTGGAAATTTCAGCATATCGACCGATTCAAGCCCACGTAAAAACTCAATGGATTGATTGAAGACGGGCGGTGGTGAAAACCATGAAAGCGGTGTCTGATGGCGTCCCGCGATAGCATCAAAATACAAGAAGGTGTCTTGATGTATGCGTGCCCGTCGGGCTCGGGACGGCGCACTGAAGTAGTCACCAATTGTTCGAAACCCCATGTTTTTAAGGCGTTTAATTTGTTCGCGCGGGATCGCTACTGCATCAATCGAAATACAACGTAACGTTTTTTGAAATGCGTGTTCTTTCGGTCTTAACCCCTCTTGTACGAAGAGAGCTGCCATTTCAGGGGTATACCCAAAGGCAAGCTGAATTTGGAAACTTTGTGATGCTGCTGCATTTTTCAGAGTTTGTGTGAGTTCAGCTAGATCACCGAACAGAGATTTACTTTTCGAGACTTCGATACATAAACCCTTGTTCCAGATCGCGACCTGGTGTGAGTACTGATATGCCCAAAGAGCTAAGCGATACAACAAACGGCGTTCCTCATCCGCTTGATATTCTTTGGTCAGTAAATTAGGACAGAGAGTGAGTGCCATGCTCAGCGTCATGCCAGGAATAACGCCTGCTGCTAATGCGTTTTTAGAACATTGCATGATTTGGCATTGATGAAGGACAGCGACACATTCGTTGTGATGTGAAACACCCTGTGCGTCCAAAAGTAGGTTTGGAAATTTAAGGTATGCGTAGATCACCATTAGTGCAGCCTCGATGAATCCTGGATTACGCAGGTCCTACGTCGAGCGGGATTTGGCTTTTGAATCCAGGAGGACTCAAAGGGAACCAAAACAGGTGATTTGGTATTGGTTCCTGGTTGCTTAAATATCGTGATTTCAAAACCAGTGGTCGAGCGATTAATACTTGCGCGAACGGGAGCTGGGGAGGCTTGATGTCGGTGCGTGGGTTGTCGGATTAGGAACAGTTGCGTTTTCCCTCGTTGGCAGGCGAGTTGTAGTCGTCTGAGTTGTGTTGAGGTCAATGTTTCCGTCTCCCACGCAATGACGCTACGTGTGGACTCTGCCAGTGCGAGCTGTTCTAGGCACCAAGCAAACTGATCGGCAGTGACATTTATGATATCGACCTTGCTTGTTTCGATTCCCTCTTGCATTAACCGTTCAGTACATGGTGTTAGGGGTGGATTTACAAAGGCAATCCAGCGGGCATCTTGTTGAGAGCGCCAGGTTGCTAAAGCGCACTGAATAGGTGCTGAGAAAAAATCGTCAGTTAGAAATTCGATCAGCATATGTGCAGGCCAACCTTGGCCACACAGCTGAATATTGAGCTCTGGGAATCCAGTATCGGTGACTTCGATGGTAGTTTCTGTGTTGCCCTGCCACAGCTGCCCAGCATCAAATAGTGGGCGTAGAATATTTGTTTTCATTACTGTATAAAAATACAGTTTTTTAACAAAGTCAATCCGCTAATCTCGCCGCATGAAAAGGATTTTAAAAGCCTACATTCTTTCCTTATTTGCCGCGCTGCCTGTACTGTCTCAGGCCAACCAAGTTACCGCACGTTTAATCACGCCGGTTGAATCTGTTGTTCCAGGTGACGTCTTATGGTTTGGGTTGTCGCTGGAAATTGCTGAGGGCTGGAATACGTATTGGAAGAATGCCGGTTCTACCGGCCTTCCCCCTTCGCTTGAATTGAGCGATGGTAAGCAGTCGTATGAGCCTGAACTTCAATTCCCTCTCCCGAAAACAAAACCCTTTGGTGAAGATGTCAGTCTTCTTACTTACGGATACACCAAATCGGTTCTTCATCCGTTTCGGATCACTGTACCCCAAACAGCATCTGATCAATGGACACTTACCGGAGAAGCGCGATGGTTGGTCTGTCGCGATATTTGTATTCCGGAAAGCCAAGGGCTCAGTGTTTCGCTACCAGTTGCTTCGTCTCAATTGGATGTACGTCGTTCTGCGTCCGTGCAACAAATTGATGCAGCCCGCGCCGCTGTACCCACAGATTTTCCAGCCCGCGTAAATTTTTCTGGTAGTCAATCGGTCTGGATATCTGGCCTAAATGAGGTCGCGATTAACGATGTGATGCCTGAGGGTTCTGGAGAAGTTCTGGGGCTTGTACAGAGCGTTCAACCACTTGGCGACGGCGTCTTGGTTCGTTTTGATAGGGCTCTTAATCCATCGGATTATGCTGGGAGTCACTGGGTTATTGGTCTCGAATCAGGCGGAGTTCGGTTACCATTTGATACATCTCTCGCCGTCCCTTTAGTTGAAAAACAGGATCTGTCGCTTGGCCTTGTGTTGATTATGGCACTGGCTGGCGGCTTGATTTTGAATTTAATGCCGTGCGTTTTCCCAGTACTTTCCATCAAAGCATTATCAATTGCTGGTAAAGCGACGAAAGAGCGGCGTGATATTCGGAGAGGGTCATGGCTTTATACCGTGGGCATCTTGGTCACCATGTTGGTACTTGCTTTGATTATGGTTGGCCTGAAAGCGGGCGGGACACAAATTGGGTGGGGATTTCAGCTGCAAACGCCGTGGTTTGTTGGCCTGCTGGTGTATGTTTTTGTGATTTTAGGGCTATGGCTTTATGGATGGGTTGAGTTTGGTATGGCTCTATCGAGTATTGGGCACAACTTGACTGAGGGTCACTCGGGCCGCTCTGAGTTCTTCACCGGGGTACTAGCCGTGGTTGTCGCTACCCCTTGTACTGCACCATTTATGGGTGTGGCTATGGGATATACGTTGACGCAACCTTGGTGGATTACATTGATTGTTTTTTCCGCGTTAGGTCTCGGTCTCGCTTTTCCAATGCTTACATTTGCAATCTGGCCGCAACTATCGAGTTACCTGCCACGTCCGGGTGCCTGGATGATCCGGCTCAAGCAGTTCTTGGCATTCCCGATCCTAGCGACAGCGATTTGGCTGCTCTGGGTTCTTGTCCGCCAAACATCCTCAGATATCTTGGCGTTGATTCTCGGTGGACTGCTCTTGTTGGTGTTTGGTATTTGGTTGACCAGAGGAGGGGGACGAATTTCTAGAGCTCTTGGTGTATTGGCAGTGATCGCGTCTCTGACCGCGATACCGGGCGTTTCGCAAGTGGTACCTGCGTCCTCTGTTCAAGCGATGATTGAAATTGATTCCGAGCCCTACACGTCAAGCGTATTGCAAGGACATCTCAATGAAGGAAGGTCTGTCTTCATCAATATGACAGCTGATTGGTGCATCACCTGTAAGTTCACGGAAAAACGATTATTGAGAACTGAAACTGTTGATCGATTATTTAAAGATAATGGAGTGATTCGGATGACGGGCGATTGGACTCGCTATGATCCTCTGATTACGGAATATCTGAACGCCTTTGATCGGGTTGGTGTCCCGCTGTATGTGTTAAATCACCCGGGAATGGACCCGATTATACTGTCACAATTTCCGAGCTTTGATGAGCTTGAAAATGCGGTTAAGGCAAAATCTTCGCCCTAATTTCGGAAACAATTCCATCCTCACCCCAGTCTTTCATACCTTGGATGCTCTCGACTGATTCGCCGTCGACATTGATCAGAACTGTGGTTGGAACTCCGCGAAGTCCATAAGCTTTGAGCCCTGACATTTTGACGTCTTTAAGCATCACAGTGTGATCGGCGAAAAGCTCAGGTTTTTTTGCCATAAAACCTTCGATAGTCTCGGTGCTTTCACCGAAATTGACCAGATATACAGTCGCCTCGGCACCGAGCTTTTGACCAAGTATGTCCAAATCGGGCAGTTCTTTAATACAAGGCGCACACCAGGTAGCCCAAAAGTTCACTACCGCTGGACCTTTGATTTTAAATGGTTGGTCTTTGAGATCCGTAAAGCCATAGGTGTAGGAGGTTAAGGTACACAAATACATGAAAATCCCGAACAGAATAGTTCTACGATTTACCATTATCTACTCTCCTTACTAGTCGCACGGTATGTGGCGATGAGTGTGTCTAACAATATATGAAGAATTACTAGGCAGTGATGCGGCGATTTCTTAAGTCCGCGCCCCACATTAAATCTCGGTAACTTTGAGCGTGCTGTCGCTGAGACGATTCCTGCGGGTCCTAGCATTCTATGGAGCCAAGTATAGCGCGTTTGGCAGTGGCTGCTGGCATTCGGGACCAATCGTTGTCCTATTAGCGAGAGCGTGTCACAGAACCCTCAACCTGGTCCTCGAACCATCTAGTGCGATGATAGACCGGTATACGAGTCGGTTATCTTGTCAGATCATGATTGAGGCTGCTAGGAAAGCTTCCAGCATGCAGTCCGAACTCAGCGGAAGCTTAAACATCTGAATCGATCCGCACAGAACGGGCCGTCGAATACAATCTGGTTTATCCTGTATTGAGCAGGAGACCAACGTGGCCAAAGTTAAATCCATCTACCAATGTCAAGAGTGTGGCGCGACCTCGTCGCAGTGGGCGGGTCAGTGCCCTGGATGTCAGGCATGGAATACCCTTGTCGAGTCGGTTCAAGCTCCCGAGCCGATCAAAGTACGTCCAGGCGGATACGCAGGCGCGACTCCGGAACGATCAAAGTTATCCGCCATAAAACCAGAGCGACTTGCCCGACTTGGATCTGGATACTCCGAATTTGATCGGGTCTTGGGCGGGGGCTTTGTTTCCGGTTCAGTAATCTTACTTGGTGGGGCTCCAGGAGCAGGTAAAAGTACCCTGTTATTGCAAGTTACAACCCTCTTGTCAGAGCAAAAACCCTGTTTATATGTTACCGGCGAGGAATCGTTGGAGCAGATCGCGCTACGTGCACACCGTTTGGGTCTGAATGGTGATCAGCTCGAGTGTGTTTCGGAGACCCGAGTCGAAGCGATCGCCGCGATGGTTGAACAGATTAAGCCGGCTTTGGTAGTTGTCGATTCGGTTCAGGTGATGCAGGTTGAGTCTCTTTCTGGTGCGCCCGGTAGCGTAGGTCAAGTCCGAGAGTCCGCAGCGCAATTAACACGACTCGCTAAGGCAACCGGGGTGATAGTTTTACTTGTTGGTCATGTCACCAAAGAGGGAGCGCTAGCCGGACCGAAAGTACTTGAACACATTATTGATGCGTCGCTCCTTCTCGAGGGAGACAGTGGTGGCCGCTTTAGGACACTCCGCGCGCACAAAAATCGGTTCGGCTCGGTTGGTGAGTTGGGTGTTTTTGCGATGACTGAAACCGGTCTTCGTGAAGTGAGAAATCCGTCTGCAATATTTTTGAGCCGCCCTGAGACTGTTGCCCCCGGCTCCTCCGTAATCTGCACTTGGGAGGGTACCCGGCCGCTTTTAATCGAAGTTCAGGCGCTTGTAGACAGCAGTTTAGGTGGATCTCCAAAACGCATCGCTGTTGGCCTCGAAGGACAACGTCTCGTAATGTTGCTCGCAATCTTGCATCGTCACGGCCACGTGCAATTGGGCGATCAAGATGTGTTTGTTAATGCTGTGGGTGGTGTCAAGGTCACAGAAACGGGAGCCGACCTCGGGTTATTGTTAGCCTGTGTTTCAAGCTTTCGCGGTAAAACGATCCCAAAAGAGTGGGTGATTTTTGGTGAGGTCGGATTGTCAGGTGAAGTGAGACCCGTTGCATCGGGTCATGAACGGATTCGAGAGGCAGCCAAGCATGGATTTAAAAAAGCCATCGTACCCTCGGCAAATGCACCTAAGCAGTCGGTGAGTGGTATCGAAGTATGTCGCGTTGAGCGTATCAGTCAGGTGTTGGAGTTATTCGATGAATCGTGATTTAGAGGGACTGCGGAGAGATTATCAGGTCGGCCAATTACTCGAGGAGGATGCTGGGGCAGATCCGATTTCATTGTTCGGGGCGTGGTTGAGTGACGCAAAAAAAACTACGCAGCTTGAGCCGAATGCAATGACTTTAGCCACCATTGACGGGATGGGTAATCCTCATGCGCGTATTGTCTTGTTAAAAGGACAAGTAGGTCGTGATTTTAATTTTTATACCAACTACTTGAGTCATAAAGCTGAGGAGCTCTTGGCGTCACCCTCGGCTGCGTTGGTATTTTGGTGGGACCAACTGGAGCGGCAAGTTCGAGTCGAAGGTTCGGTTGAAAGGCTGAGCGATGAAGCCAACGATGCCTATTTCCGAGAGCGTCCCAAGGGGTCTCGTTTGGGTGCTTGGGCGAGTCAGCAATCACAAGTCATAGAATCCCATGATGTGTTGACAGAAAAAATGAGCATGCTGGAGGCTCAATATCCAGACGAAGTACCTCGGCCACAGCACTGGGGTGGATATGCGGTTCGAGCGACGCGCATTGAATTTTGGCAGGGGCGATCATCACGGTTGCATGATCGCTTAGATTATCGATTCGACGGAGCGAGTTGGAATCGAGTGCGTCGTTCCCCATAGTATGCCGCAACGCAGAAAGCGAGACGCTTTGATGAAACGAGTTAATACCCTTGCAGTCTCCGGGCTATGTTTTTTGTTTGCGGCTGCGGTATCAGCTCAGGTTTTTGTCACTGTTGTACCTGTGTCCGAACTTCAAAAACGAGTCACAACAGAGTTTCCGGCAAGCGCTGAACCCATTGAGACAAGCCTCTTATCGTCGGGAATATCGGCTGAAATTGTCTCCATAGACGCGCGTCCGGGTGACCGTGTTGCCGGTGGTAAGATAGTAGTGCAGCTCGATTGCCGTGATACAGAATTACGCCGCGATCTAGCGGTGCAGGATCTGAAACGGGCCGAGGTGCAATCGAAGTTCAGCGAGCGCCAATCAGCTCGAATCGCCAAACTGGCGGAGAGCAGTATTGCCAGTGAAGAACTAAAGGATACCCGTGCAACCGAACTTCAACAGTCTCGGATCGATATTGAGGCGAAACGTGTCGCATTAAGAGAGGCCGAACTTCAGGTTTCAAAATGTAAAGTGGAGGTACCTTTCGATTCTGTCGTTGCAGAGCAACTTGCCTCAGTAGGTACTCGAGTCGCGGTCGGCGTACCAATCCTAAAGGTGGTATCTATTACGGTCGATATTCGCGCGCGAGTCCCTTTTGATTATGTTATCGATATAGATCAAGACATAGTTTTTGAAACGGGTCGACAATCGATCAAGGTGCAGTTATTGGCCGACGGTGGTGCCGTGGACACTGGTACCGGGACGCGGTTATTGCGTTTTACACCAGAAAATCCGTTGCCCCCAGGCAGTCCAGGTGTTCTGTCCATACGCTCAGCATCCACGGTTTTACCCGCTGACTTTTTAGTCGAGCGTGATCGACGGTATGGTGTGATGGTTGCCGCTGGTAATGAAGCCCGGTTTATCGAAAGACCCTCGGCAACACTTGGGCAGCCAGTTGTTGTCTCTGATCTTGAGCCAACTTTACTTCTGATTAACGAGGGTCGTTTTAAGGTACGCCACGGTGATACGCTGGTAATTCAAAAATGAGCGGATTTGCGCGGTTACTGATCGGCAACAAAGTTCTCACTAACCTCACTTTCATCTTGGTTATGGCGATGGGTGTGCTTGCCTATTGGTCGCTCCCAAGGCAGCAAGATCCAACCATAAACTTCAACTGGATTGTTATCACAGTCGCTTGGCCGGGCTCGTCGGCTTTAGATGTCGAGAGTCGAATTACAGATCCAATTGAAGAAGCAATTCAGCGCGTTGATGATCTGGACTTTGTCTCAAGCTATTCGAGAGAGGGCTTGGCATCGATTCTTGTCCGGTTTGAAGATATCCCAACAAATTCATTTGAACGTCGGCTCGGCGACTTGCGCCGCGAGGTGAATACGGCAGAGGGTCAGTTTCCTGATGAGGCAGCTGACCCTATCTTCATTGAAATTACCTCTTCGAATGCTTTTCCGGCTGCGACGCTTGCGCTTGTTGGATCGGGCGATGATGACAGTCTTCGTGAGCAGGCTGTCTTGATCGAAAAAGAACTAGAGCGACGAGGGCGTATTGATCGAATTGATACACAAGGTATGGCCGATCCTGAGATACGTGTTGAGTTTGATGCGACACGGATCGCTGCGCTCGGGCTATCACCATCGGATGTCGCGACGACCGTTCAGACTTACTTCCAGGATTTGGCTGCGGGTGAACTTGACGTCGCTGGTTCGAATTGGTTGGTTCGGTTGAAGGGAAAATCGACGAACGCTTTTGATGTCAACCGATTCCCGATTTTGGGTCGAGACGGCAGCCTGAGGGTTGGTGATGTTGCTCGAGTGACCCGGACGCAGGCAGAGCGCTCAGAGCTTGTCCGTTATGAGGGAAAGCCGTCTGTGTTGCTTGCTGTGATGAAAGCTGAGGGAGCAAATACTCTCGAGTTGATCGATGAAGTCAAAGATTACATCGAGACCCATAATGAGCTCGAGGCAGTCACTGGTACTCGTCTTGTGTTAATCGATGACCAGACGATTCCGACGCGCAAAGCGCTCAATATCATGCAGAACAACGCGTTGATCGGATTGATGTTGGTGCTGGTGGTCGCATGGATATTTTTGGGGTTAAAAATTGCCACTCTGACTGCGATCGGTATCCCATTCATCTTGGCTGGCACGTTTTGGATCCTTCAAGGAATGGATCAAACACTGAACGTGACCGTGTTGCTGGGTGTCGTTATTGCGCTTGGGATGCTGGTCGATGATGCGGTTGTTGTTGTTGAGGCGATTTACTACCGCGTTGAGCGGGGTTTTAGTGGGATCGATGCAGTTTTGGACGCATTGAAGGAGACCGTAGCCCCCGTGACTGCTGCCGTTTTGACCACGGTAGCAGCCTTCTTACCGTTAATGCTTCTACCGGGCATTCTCGGTAAATTCATGATGGTGATTCCATTAGTTGTCTCGGTCGCATTACTGATTAGCCTCGTTGAAGCTTTCTGGATGCTTCCAGGCCACGTGCTTGGGGCAGGCATGAAACTTGATCGTGATGGTAAAACGCAGCAATTCAGGACCCGCCTGAATCGCGGTATTCGCCATGTGTATATGCGCCTACTAATTCGGGCATTACGTCGACCTTTCACCACTCTTGCGATTTCGGTATGCGCTTTATTTGGCGCAGTGGGTTTGTTAGCGAGTGGACAGATTCGGGCGGATTTTTTTGCGTCAGATCCGATCCGTGTGTTTTACGTCAATATCGAAACGGAGCCCGGAACCAGGCTTGAGCGCACCCTCAATTTAACCCTTGAAATTGAGAAGGTGGTCCGAGCGAATTTAGGTGAAGGTGAAGCGCGAGGGGTAGTCGCATATGCTGGTCAGCAGTTCACTGAAACTGAGCCACTAAGAGGCAGCCATCGTGGGCAAGTTTTGGTCGGATTACAGCCTGATGGTCGTGAAGTCACCGATATCATTAACGAGATGCGTGAGTCAGTTCGTGCGGTGCCAGGCCCATCTCGTGTGACATTCCTTGAGCTCGCAGGTGGGCCGCCTTCGTCCAAGCCCATTTCCATCAAAGTGCGGGGATCTGATTTTTCAGAACTTCGAGCGGCTGCTGATGAGATACGAAATATTTTGCACAATACGGCGGGCGTAAAAGACGTCAGCGATGACGCTCAGGACGGACGCTTCGCGCTTCAACTTACTCTGGATCCTGACCAGGTAGCTCGCTCAGGACTGCTCCCAGCGGATATTGCTCGTAATATCCGAATCCTTGTTGATGGAGAGATCGTCGAGTCAGTTCAAGATCAGGGGGAGACAGTCGATATTCGCGTGGTTGCCGCTGACGGTCAGTTCTCTTCTCCAACACAGTTACTGGGTGCTCAACTACCGACCGCGACCGGCGATATGATTTCCCTGAGCGAATTAGTCAACGCTGATCGCTCACCTACGTTTGGAACGATTCGTCACTACAATTTCAGGCGGACCATTACAGTCGAGGCGGACATTGATTCTGAGATCACAGATACCGTGACCTCAAACCAATCTGTCATGGAAGCCTGGGGCCAACTACAAGCATCGTATCCTACTGTGAACTTGGACTTTTCTGGTGAGCTTGATGATATCCAAGAGAGTCTTGATTCCATCGGGATTCTCTTCATTTTTGGGCTCGGCGTGATGTATCTGATTCTTGGCACCCAATTTAAGAGTTTTGGCCAGCCGCTTTTAATTCTGGTGACGGTACCGTTGGCGTTTACAGGTGTTGTGCTTGGTCTTTTCGTGACGGGTAATCCACTCTCTCTCTATACACTCTATGGTGTCGTCGCGTTGTCAGGTATCGCAGTGAACTCCGCAATCGTAATGATTAGTGCAGCGAACGACCGATTGATTGCAGGGATGGGTCTGAAGCATGCGACGTTATATGCGGCTCGACGTCGCGTGGTTCCAATCGTGATTACCGTATTGACAACAATCGCCGGTTTATTCTCATTGGCAGCTGGTCTCGGTGGTACATCATTAATTTGGGGCCCCGTCGCAACAGCGATTGTATGGGGGCTAGGATTTAGCTCTGTGTTGACCTTATTCGTTGTGCCGCTTCTCTATTATTTGACAGGTAGAAAACGAGAGATCCGCTTAAACTCAGGTACTTGAAAAATTCTCTTTTGACTACACTTTCACAGTGAGGTGCCTAAATGGGCCTCATGAACGGACCGCTCTGTCGTAGAGAAGAGCATACAACTTGATCGCTTTAGGAGGATCACATGACTGTAGACCTTTCACCTTTGTATCGAACAGCAATAGGGTTCGATCGTCTTGCAAGCATGCTTGAAAACGCAAACCGTCTCGAGAGTGCTGGCTACCCCCCCTACAATATTGAAGTTACGGGGGAAGACGAGTACCAGATCACTATGGCTGTGGCTGGCTTTACCGACGATGAACTATCGATTGAATCAAAGCAAAACGAACTGACCGTATCTGGAGAGAAGGCCGACTCTGACGAAGAGTCTAAGTTCTTGCACCGAGGGATCGCGACCCGCAGCTTCGAACGGAAGTTTCAATTGGCTGACCACGTATACGTTAAAGGCGCCCATCTGGAGCATGGATTGCTTAACATCGAGCTGTTTAGAGAGTTACCGGAGGCACTAAAGCCTCGGTCGATTTCGATTGGGACCGGGAAGCTCATCGAGACCGAATCCTAATGTAATGGTGATAGGCCCGGTAACCCGGGCCTTTTCGATTAAGACGTATCCCCCATCGCGATGCATCATCACGAGACCGAAGACGATCGTTGACTCGTCGAAAAACTCCTGGGATTACTGAATTTTTATCTAAAAATTTGGTATAAATACGCCTTCAGGAGGAACCCATGAAATTATTGAAAGAATTGACTACAGGCGATGCCGGTTTTGCGTTGATGTTGATCGTGATGGCCTTGACGATTCTCGCGCTGGCATTCTAAGACATGCGATCATCGACGTACGCGACGACGTGCGTTGCGCCCCTGGGCACGGGTCCAGGCCCCTATCATCGTTATCCGTGAAGGTCGCTCACACCCTAGGTGTTTCTGTACACCAATTCCTCGGACACGGCTACGTATTTAAAACATTCAGGTTAAGCATGCCTAAGGATTGGATCACCGCAGCCGGTGCCTTACTTACTGGGCTATTGATTCTTTTACCAGAGTTACAATTGATCCCCCCGATACCGTCACTTCAGGTAGGTGTGCTGGTTTTTAGCGCCCTGGCGGTTGGTGTGTTTCATGAAAGGATCGGACCTATGCTCGAGTCATCGCTGGAAGATACCCTTTGAGTCCCCAGGAACTTCTTCGATCAGCCTTCGATAATGCGGTTGAGGCGGCGCAGGCGACGTGCCTGGTATCACACCTCGACACGTTGCCCTCGATTGATGGTAGGACTGTTTTTCTCGTCGTCGGCAAGGCGGCATCTCAGCACGCACAGATTGCTCAGAAGTGCCTCGGTAATATTGAGGGACTATGTGTGCTGCCAAAAGGTCACCGGGTCTCCACCACCTTGAAGGTTATTGAGGCGTCACATCCCGTCCCTGACACCGGGAGCATATTGGCCGCGCACGAGGCGATGGAGCTCGCTCGAACACTCGAGCCTAGTGATCGAATGGTCTGCTTGATTTCAGGCGGAGGGTCGGCGCTTATGTCTGCGCCGATTTCCGAAATGGATCCAGAGTTGAAGATGCGGACACATCGCGCGCTGCTTTCTTCGGGAGCGACGATTTCCGAGCTAAATACGGTACGCAAACAGCTCTCGCTTGTAAAAGGTGGACGTTTGGTCGAAGCCTCGCGGGCCAAAATCTTGAACTTCTTGGTTTCGGATGTTCCTGGGGACCGTGTCGAGTTTATTGCGTCTGGCCCGACCGTGCCGGCTTATACTGATCAAGCCGACGCGATTGATGTATTGATACGTCACAACATTGATGTCCTTGACGAATTATTACCTTGGTTGTCTGATCCAAAGAACGGGACGCCTGCACCGGATTCAGAATGTTTTGAACGCGTGTCGACTACGATAGTGGCCGCCCCCTCGCAGTCTCTAAAGGCGGCTCAAGAGTTTCTAGAGGCACAGGGAGTGGAGTGCTGGGTGTTGGGTGATTCTATCGAGGGCGATTCGGAGACCGTTGCTCGGGTGATGGCCGAGACAGCGCTGTGGCAGCGTCGACATCGAACGCTCACAAGACCTCTTTGTTTGCTTTCTGGTGGCGAAACAACGGTCAGAGTAACTGGCAGTGGTATCGGTGGTCCCAATGCACACTTTGCGCTGGCATTGCTTGATGCACTCGATGGCGAGCGAGGAATTTCGGCGATCGTGTGCGATACGGACGGGGTCGATGGTGCCGCGGAAATTGCGGGTGCTTTGATTGATGATCAGACACTCGTCAAGGCAAGGGACGCGGGTCTTGATCATCGGGATGCGTTCAATCGCCAGGATGCGCATGTATTTTTCGAGTCGATTGGTCAGTCTGTGATTCCTGGTCCAACCGGGACCAATGTGAATGATTTCAGGGCGATTCTGATCGAGCCTTAGATACTTTTTAAAAGCGTGATCACAATTGAAACTGTAACAACCGACGAGACGGTTGAGATAAATATGCTCGTGGTGGCCGTCGGTGGCGACACCTGATAACGCCTTGCAAATAGGTACATATTAATTCCCGTTGGCATCGCAGCCAGTATCGTCGCGACAGACAGCCAAAGCATTTCGAGACCGAGCCAAGATCCGAACAAAAATACAGCTAGTGGGTGGATCGCATTTTTCAGTATCGTGACTGAAAGGGCCACGGTCACTGAGCTGGAAACCGAATAGCTCGCAAGAGAGCTCCCCAGCACAAAAAGCGCAGCTGGCGTCACGCTCGTCGTTACGAGGTCAAACACGTCTGCAGCGATTGGGTGTATTCCTAAGCCGGTCAGTTTCCACAGAAATCCGACGCCCAAGCCAACGATCAATGGGTTTCCTATCAGTCCGGTGAGTACCTGTCTTGGCAGGTTGGCGAGGCCTGCATTGCGTCCTTTTGTGATCTCAATTACGAGGGTGAACGCGGTAAATATTGTGATTCCATGTACGGAGATTAATAAAAAGAGTGGAAAAAATGCCTCGTCCCCTAGAGCGCGGGGAATGATTGGGATACCGAGTAGGACCGCGTTGGAGTGACAGGAGCCGAGTCCGATGACCATCGATTCGATGACCGGTCGCTTCAAAAGGAGCCAACTGATCAGTAGACCGAGCACAAAAATAGCGGACAGTGGAATGTAGTAACTTGCGAATAGTGCTGTTGCGGAAACGACAGGTGGATCGAGTTCGACAACCGTCGAAAATAAAAGGATCGGAACCGCGAAATCGAAAACGTATTTTGATAACCCGTCACGATGGGAACTTGTGAAAAACCTGAATCGGGTTGCTGAGTAGCCGATCAGCCCCAGCACGAACACTGGGGCAAGTACATAAAAAACCTCGTTCATCGAGCTCCTGACAGAAAGAGATAGGTCTCTGTTTTTGGTGGGTTTTGAATCAGTCCCCGGTCCTCCATAAATTGCGCAAACCGTTCCCACTGAGCGGCATCTGTCTGGCGCGTTTCAGGAGCGAGTCTGGGTATTGTGTCCCTCCACGCTCGGCGATTCAGTTCGTTATCGAGATCTTCTGGCCGGTAGCTGACAAATGATCGATACATCGTATCAGGTGACTGAAGGATCAGCTGCGTCGCCTGATCTATCACATCAAGAAAACGTCTGACTTTGACTGTTTTAGCGTACTCGGGGTGTGCCACAAAAATGAGCTCTTCGTAGGTCGGAACGCCATGATCTTCGGGGTAGAACGCCCGTCCGGGGCGGCCATCAATATCCATTTGGTTCAATTCAAAATTTCTGAAGGCACCAATTACAGCATCGACCTGGCCTGCGTACAGTGATGGTGATAACGCGAAGTTCACGTTGACAAGTCTCACGTCGTCTAATACCAGCCCGTGGGTCTCAAGCATGGCACCCAGGACCGCATCCTCGAATCCACCGACGGAGAATCCCACGGTCTTTCCTTTTAAATCCTTGACCGATTTGATTTCAGAATCCGCGAGTACAACCAGTGAGTTTAGTGGGCTATTGACGATAGTACCTACTCGCATCAACGGCAGAGAGTTGTTGAGGTCGACCATCAGTGATGGTTGATAGCTGATTGCTAAATCTGCCTGTTTAGCGGCAGCGAGCTTCGGTGGGAGCGACGGGTCCGCGGGCTCGACAAGAGTAACTTTGAGCCCAGCTTTTTCAAAAAGGCCCTCCTGCTCTGCCACGATCAGTGGCGCGTGGTCTGGGTTTATAAACCAATCGAGTAGTACGGTGATGTCCTGTGTCGAGGCCCCGCTGAGCGGGCTTGCGAAAATGTAAAGACCCAGGCCGATGACCTTTAAAACGTTCTTGATATGCATTGGGTTGACTCCTGATCATTAGCTTGCGTGCAGAAGGTCAACAAAAGATGAGTTTGTTGGTCTTGGCTCCCTACGCCGGTGCTATCCGGATCAGGTTCAAAGGGTACTTCTCAGCTCGTGCGCCCCCGCCGCATCCTAGATTATACATACGGTGGGGCCTCAGTGTTACTCGTAAAGTTCTGGGCATATGTCCCGAGTGCTCGTTGTTTTTCCATGCTCACCCTTGGCTCGTATGATGTCCCCACGCTCTTCGATGTAGCGCTGGAAATTGGGCTCACGCTTGTAAATACTATTGGCTATGTATTCGAGAACAGCTTCTGTGTGGAAGCTTCTGAGCTGCGACTCAACACGGATGATTTCGAAACCAGCTGAGTCGAAGAGCACGAGGCTTGGCGCGTACATGATTTTCATATCGCGAGCGTAGTCACGGGCTGTCTTTTTTTCTCCAGATGTTGTCGTTACGGGGGAGGTTGACCACATATCGAGCTGAACTGTGTGGAACGGTTCGAATCGCTCGCGGACCGAGTCGAGGGACAGCACGCAACGGTGGAAGGTGTCACAGTCTGGGCAACTGGTTTGTTCGAACAAAACCGCCCTTGGACGTCCTTTTACATTGAGGTTTTTCTCGTCTTGAATGAAAGGTTGTCTGTTTAGTCTTGCATTCGCTGACTTTGGTTGGTTGGCGGCTAAATACTCGAAGATTGTCTGTGACTCATAGATCTTGTTTTGCACGTAATTAAGGGCCACCTGCATATCTGTTGGCGAGACATAACCATTAAGCCGTAGGACAGGTTTTCCATCTGCATTGAAGAAGATGATGGTGGGGGTGAACTGTACACCGAGCGACCTCGCAATCTCTTTCTCGGTCGTTGCCGTTCCATCTAGTCCATAAACTTCTTTCGAGCCCCAGATATTGAGCGCGACTACATCGAAGTGCTCATCAAACACGTCTCGGATCGATTGCTGTGTTAGGTTTTTTTCAATAGTGTTTTTGCAATACCCGCAAAAATCTTGCCAAAAGAATACAACCAGATGCTTATTTGCTTCGATCGCCTCAGCGTTATCTTCAGACAAATCTAAAAAACTGACCTTGAACCAGTCGGGTAATTCAAAAGTATCGAAGGTGGTAACTTGTTGGACTGGCTCGGGGCTCTCGGCTGATTGAGCCACGAATGGAATCAAGCACGCCAGTGCCACAATGATTCTTATCATGAGATCCTCCCAGGAAGCACGTTACAGGGGTTAATATGCGCCTCCCGGGGAAGGAGTCAAGCGCTGTTAGGCGCTGTGTTTCAGTTCGAGGCGGCGGCGGTGCAGCACGGGCTCCGTGTAGCCATTTGGTTGCTCAACGCCTCTCAGCACTAGATCAAGCGCAGCTTGAAAAGCAATGGACTGATCATAATTTGGAGACATTGGGCGATACGCTGGGTCACTTGCGTTTTGACTGTCCACAACCTTCGCCATTCGCTCCATTGTCTCGCGGACTTGTGTTTCGTTTGTGATCCCATGAGTTAGCCAGTTTGCGATGGCTTGGGAGCTGATGCGGAGTGTTGCACGGTCTTCCATCAGACCGATGTTATTGATATCGGGGACCTTTGAGCATCCGACCCCGTGGTCAATCCAACGAACGACGTACCCAAGAATTCCTTGAGCGTTGTTGTCGAGCTCGGCCTGAATGACTTCCGGTGACCAGTTAGGATTAGCCCGCAGCGGTATTTCAAGAACCTCATCAACCGTATTACGACGGCTTCCTTTCAAGGAATTTTGCACATCAAACACATCGACTTGGTGGTAGTGTAGGGCGTGCAGCGTCGCGGCAGTGGGTGACGGAACCCACGCAGTATTCGCTCCGGAGCGAGGGTGAACTATTTTCTGTTCGACCATCGCCGCCATAAGGTCAGGCATCGCCCACATGCCTTTACCGATCTGAGCTTTGCCTTGCAGTCCGCACTCGAGGCCGATGTCCACGTTCCAATTCTCGTACGCATTGATCCAGGTCGCTTTTTTCATGTGGATCTTACGAATCATTGGGCCCGCATGCATCGAGGTATGCATCTCATCGCCCGTCCGGTCGAGAAACCCAGTATTAATGAAAGCAACTCGTTCAGAGGCAGCACTGATACACGCCTTCAGGTTGACGGTCGTGCGCCGTTCTTCGTCCATGATGCCTATCTTTACGGTGTGACGAGGCAAATCGAGTAGATCCTCAATCGCACCGAAAAGGTGGTTCGCAAAGCCTACTTCTTCGGGCCCGTGCATCTTCGGTTTTACTATATACACCGATCCTGATCGTGAGTTCTTATTATTAGCGCGTTTTAGATCATGAACCGCGATCAATGTTGTAAAGATTCCGTCCAGTATCCCCTCGGGGACTTCCTGGCCGTCTTTATCCAAGACTGCTTCATTTGTCATCAGATGGCCCACATTACGCACAAACATCAGCGCGCGTCCGGGCAGCGTTATCTCAGAGCCATCTACGCCAATGTATCGGCGATCGGGGTTCAGTTGCCTCACCATGTTCTTGTTATTTTTGAAAACAGATTCGGCCAAATCACCTCTCATCAGTCCGAGCCAATTTTTATAGACGACCACCTTGTCTTGCGCGTCGACGGCGGCGACAGAGTCCTCACAGTCCATAATCGTGGTCAGTGCGGACTCCATAAAAATGTCAGCGATTCCGGCAGGATCTGAACTACCCACGGGTTTAGTTTTATCGAACTGAAGCTCCACGTGGAGTCCATGATTTTTTAATACTATCGCGGTCGGTGCGGCCGCATCGCCTTGGTACCCAACTAACTTTTCGGGGTCCTTTAGGCCAACTAACCCGGTTGTCGTATGAATTCTCAGGATCCCATCAATGACCTTGTATGACGTTGCGGTCGCGTGTGTTCCACTTTCCAATTCAAAACTTTGGTCAAGGAATGTCTTCGCAAACGTTATAACCTTCTCGCCACGGATCGGATTGTATTCCAGCCCCGGAGCCGCGTCCCCGCTATTCGAGATGACGTCGGTACCGTAGAGTGCATTATACAGGCTGCCCCATCGCGCGTTTGCCGCGTTAAGCGCATAGCGGGCATTCATAACAGGTACGACGAGCTGCGGTCCGGCAGTGGTTGCGACCTCTGGATCTACGTTTTCAGTGGTTACCGACACATTTTGAGGTTCCGGCAGTAGGTACCCGATTTCCTCCAAAAACGCTTTGTAATCAGCTGGGTCGTGGGTTTGGCCGCTACGGGCCTTATGATAAGCGTCAATTTTTTCTTGGATACGGTCGCGTTGAGCAACTAATTCGCGGTTGACTGGCGCGAGCTCATGGATCAAGGAATCAACGCCGGCCCAAAACTTTGACGTATCAATGCCCGTTCCTGGGATCGCTTCCTCGTTAATGAAACGATAAAGCTCGGCGGATACCTGGAGTCCGCCGCACGCTATGCGATCTGTCATAGTGTCTCTCCGCAAAGGATGTGTGGTGTATTTTTGCGGCTAAAAGTTAGCATACAATTTCTCCTTTCCAAAAATGGAAGTCGTTTTCATTTTATGTTTAATCAGATGCTTATTTGCTGACACTGCAGGCATAGGTTGCTCTGGTCTTTTCGATGCATCGTTTTAATGACCATTAACTCGCATCTGAAAGTGGTTCGATGCCACTACTTGTTCAGGATCTAGTAGTTAAACAGTTATCGGGGAGTCTAATTCCTGCCCAGCCGTTGCCTATGAATTGCCGAATATTTTGATGATTGTTGCCATCAGGGTTTGCTTCAACATCGCGGAAATGCTCGGCGAAGCATTGTAAGGTTTCTATTTCGCTAAGGTTATGGATTCTGGCGAAGGAAAATACTTTGGCTGATCCTTGGTTCTGTGTGGCCTCATTGATCATCGTTCCATTGGAAAATACCGTTGGTATATGATCGTAGTGTGCATCGATTAGGGCAATGACATCAGAAAATTGGATATTTTCTGGGTCCATCCTTAGTTTGTTTAAAAAGATTGTGATGTCACTCATCTTGTGCTCTCCGCTAACGGTTATTTGAGTAACTAAAAAGGCGCCAGATAGGCGCCTTTGTTAGACATGTGGTGGAGACGGCGGGATTTGAACCCGCGTCCGTCAGTCCGCTGCCAAACGCTCTACATGCTTAGTCGCGTTTTTTAATTTAGGTCCGGGTCTCCCAACGCACAGGGATCGCCTTCCCGAGTCCAGTTAAAAATTTAGCTTCTCAACCCCGAACACAGCGTTGAAGCGAGTCTCTGTTTCGAACCCTGTTGATAAAGACCAGAGACGATCTCGATCCAGGGTCTAGCTTATGCTGCTAGAGCGTAGTTTTCGTCGTTGGCAGTTATAGCTAACGAGTCCACAGTTGGGTTTACGAGTACTGTAGAACTACTCGGCATGCACATTTGGTTTTGTAACCGGCGTCGAATCCATATCGTCCCCGTGTCGTGCATTATCGACCATTTACACGAAATTTGAAATCTCTTGAATGAAAATCCAAACGCCTGAAGCGATCAAAAGGATACCAATGAGGCGATTAATTAACTGGATACGGCCGGCCTTGAGCCATTGTTTGAGCGCTGTGCCAGCGAGTGCCACGGCGATATAAACCAGAGCGTCGATGCCACCGGCTAGGGCGCCCATGGTGATTTGTGTATTCAGTCTGTGTTGGGGGTCCACGAAGGGCCCAAACACAGCTAAAAAGAACACCAAAACCTTAGGATTGACGATCGCGATCGTAAATCCCGTAATAAAACCGCCTTGGGTCGTCAATTTGTCGGGTAGAGGCATGGCGCCGGCCGTAATCAACTGATAACCGAAGTAACAGAGAAGCGTGATCCCGAGAATGGTTAGGGCGACTGCGAATTCGGGCAGGGCGAGTAACAGCGCGGACAGACCAAAGACAGTCATCAGTGCGAATACCATGATGCCTAGACCGTGCCCCAGTGCGCCACTGATACCCACGGCCGTGCCTCGACTCGCCGACATGGACAGAATGAGTAGCCACGAAAGACCGGGGGACGCGGCCCCAGCAAGACACAGGAGAGCGAGCTTGATCCAATCTGATTCAGGCATTAGCGAACTCGGTGGCGAACGGCTCGTTGCTTTTCAATATTCCATTCACGGTCACGGATGGTGTCACGTTTGTCGTGTTGTTTCTTGCCGCGGGCGAGCCCAATTTTGATTTTGACCAGTGGGCCTTTCCAATACATCTGGAGTGGTACGCACGCATGTCCTTTCTGACTTAATGCGCCGTGTATGGTTGCTAATTCCTTTTTATGGAGCAGCAGCTTCCGGGACCTTGTGGGGTCAGCTATGACATGGGTCGATGCGGAGTCCAATGGCGTGATTTGTGAGTTAAGAAGGTACGCCTCGCCGTCACGAATAATAACGTACGTATCACTCAGGTTTGCTTTACCGGCGCGAATAGACTTGACCTCCCAGCCCTGAAGCTGCACGCCGGCCTCGAATGTCTCGTCGATGTGGTAGTCAAAGCGGGCTCGCTTATTTTGCGCGATCTGGTCGCTATGGTTGCTCGATTTTTTGGCCATGGCAGGCGACTTTACGTATATTTGCCGTTTCGTCAAACGGCTATTGAGGAAATGATGCCGAAAGTAACGCGATCAGCCCTAGTGTCTCATACTCCGGAGCAAATGTTTGACTTGGTCAATGACTTTGGCCGCTACCCCGAATTTTTGCCGTGGTGCGGTGCTGCACGGGTGATTGAGTCATCGGAGGGAGTTATTGTTGGCGAGCTGTCTATTCAAAAAGGAGCGATCCGACAGGCATTCACCACAAAAAATACCCTGAAACCCCCTGAACGAATTGATTTGTCTTTAGTCAGTGGACCGTTTAAGTCACTGTCTGGGCACTGGCGGTTTGAGCCTGTTGGTAAAGATGCGTGCCGTGTGAGTCTCGATCTTGAATTCGAGTTCGCGGGTAAAATCGTTGCGATGGCAATTGGTGCCTTATTCTCGCAAATCGCTGGAAGTTTGGTTGATGTATTCTGTGATCGAGCTGATCGGTTGTACGGTTGCTAAGTCATGAAGGTACAAGTCGTTTACGCAAATCCCGGTCGGCAGTATGTGATCGACTTGGATGTTCCTGAGGGAACAACTATTTATAGGGCTGCGGAATTGTCAGGATTGGCTGACCGGTTCCCGGAGATCGATCTCGGAACGACTCCCATGGGTGTTTTTGGTGTCCGTGTTAAAACGGCCACCACCACCGTCCTCCATCCGGGCGATCGGGTGGAGTTGTATCGATCTTTGATAGCGGATCCGAAGGAGAACCGCCGGACTCGCGCCGAATCTCAGAAACTTGGCCACTCTTAAAATTAACGATCAAGTAGGTGTTCTGCTGCACCTCTCCGTCAAAATCGACGCGTTCTAAATAGATCCAGCGGTCTGGGTTGAATGTGTTCACAGTAATTGGCGAGCCGAGTAGGAACTGAACCTGATCTCTCGACATCCCAACTTCTAAACGTTCGATACGTTCGGGGATCAGTTGATTACCTTGTATTACAGGATTTTTGTGGACACCGGAGAAGCTACACCCGGCGAGTACAATCGCAGTAACAAGAATGTGAATCGAAATCAGTCGCATCAATATCTTCCTGAGAAGTTTCTTGGCACAATGATAGGGACGCCTACTCAATGAGTCCATTGATCATGCAATACGAAACCGACGAATTAAAAAAAGCTGGACTTAAAGCAACGCTGCCTAGGATTCACGTGTTGCAGTTATTACTCTCTAACGAAGGGGAGCATTGGTCAGCCGAGGTGGTATATCGGAAGCTGCATGAGTCGGGCGTCGACGTAAATTTGGCTACGATTTATCGCGTCCTGACGCAATTTGAAGAGGCAGGGCTTGTTGAGCGCCACCAATTCGATGCGACGACCAGTGTGTTTGAACTAAAACCTGATGATCATCATGATCATATGGTTTGTGTTCGCTGTCACCAGGTGATTGAGTACGCGAGTCCTGAGATTGAGGCGTTGCAAGAAAAAATTGCCAAAGACCATGGCTGTGAGATTGTTGATCATACACATGTGATTTACGTCCGTTGCCCTGAATGTTCAGTGAAAAGTAGCCGGGCTGAGCCTACTGATTGAGGCGCGTTTCTTATTTTTGTCCCTAGGGCTGGCCACTTTGGGCTTGTCGCCCCCTTATCTGTCTATGGTCCTAGGCTCAAGGCTGGTATCTGCACTGTTACGGGCGATCTTCATGCGGAGATGTTAAGAGAGCTTAGTTCGTGGACCTCGATTTCTGATTGGCCTTTAATCGTTGAGAAGCTCTATTGCCGCCTGACGCGTACTTTCGGTAACCGAGTGCCCGCCCAGCATACGGGCTATTTCATCGATCCGTTCATTGCGTGACAAGAGCCTCGCTTGCGATACCGTAACATCGTCACTAGCCTGTTTTTGAACATGTAGATGCTGATCTGCTTGCCCCGCAACCTGCGGCTGGTGAGTGACAACGAGTACCTGCGCATTCCGCGCAAGTTCAGTTAGAAGCTCTCCGACTTTTGCGGCCGTCTTACCGCCGATACCAACATCTACCTCGTCGAAGACAAGCGTTGGCTTTGCTAGACGTGTTGCGGTGATGACTTGGATAGCGAGGCTGACGCGAGACAGCTCGCCACCGGACGCGATCTTTGATAGGGGGCCACCCTGTTGCCCCGGGTTCGGTTGGAAGAAAAACTGAACAGATTCAGCTCCAACTGCACTTAATTTTTCACTTGGAATTAGGCGGATTTCTAGCCGCGCGTGCTCCATTCCAAGATCTCTAAAATGAGCTGTAATTTCACTGGATAGTTGTTCCGCTGCGACAGATCGAATTGCCGTAAGCTGAGCAGCGCTTTGTTGCGCGGTCGTTTCGAGCTCTGCTGCCCGGCGTTCAAGGATGGGAATACGATCACTTGCCTCAGCAATACCCTCGAGGCGAGAAACAAGTTTTTGGTGGTGTATAACCAGATCGTCCGGCTCAATCCTGTGTTTCCTGGCGAGCTGAAACGCTTGTGCGAGGCGTTCCTCAACAAACTGAAGACGTTCGGGATCGAGATCGAATTGATCGCGTGCGTATTGGATTTCACTTTTCGCTTCACCGAGTGCAATGGCTGCTTGCTCAAGCAGTTCAGATGCATTGATGAGCTTACCATGACCGTTGGCGACATGGCTTACATCGACCGCTAGCTTTTCTGTGTGACTGATTAGACCGCCTGCGTCGTCACCTGATAGAAAACCAAGTGCTTGCTCGGTAACTTTGATAAATGTGTCACCGGACGCGAGTTGACGCTGCTCTTTGTCAAGTTGTTCAAATTCACCGTCTTGTAAGTTGAATGCATTCAGCTCTTCAACTTGAAAGCCGAGAAGCTCTCTCTCTGTGTCTGCCTGGGACGCATCTGCTTTCAATGTATTCAAAGCCGATACAGTTTCCGCCCACTCCTTGAAAGCGGAAGTGGCCCGAGCACGTGCTACACCTTGATCTGCATATTCATCCAACAGTTCCAACTGATGTTTTGTTTGTAATAACCTTTGATTTGCATGCTGTGTATGCATCAAGACTAGCTGTTCTGACAACTCTTTAAGTTGTGATGTTGAAATAGGCGTCCCATTCACATAAGCCTTTGAGCGACCTTCTGATGTAAGGGTTCGCCTTAAGACCAGCTCATCGTCCTGATCGAGTTCGTTGTCAGTCAGCCATGCCTTTGCCTGAGGGAGTCTTTCAATGTCAAATTGAGCATTGATCTGGGCACGCTCAGTTCCGGCGCGCACTAGTCCTGTATCCGCACGTGCGCCCAAGGCTAATTCGAGAGCGTCAAGTATCAATGATTTACCTGCTCCGGTGTCGCCGGTAACAGCAATGCAACCACCTGTCAGTTCGAGATCGACTGAGGCTAAGGTAGCCAAATTTTTAACATTCAGTTGTAAGAGCATTTGGTTGTCTGTTGAAACTCGTGGAACTGACCTTATACATGCGTTTCCGTACAGAGTGTAGCTCACTCTCCGGAGAAACATGGAGGAGATTATGGCTGACGAAAAATCACCAGGAGATGAAGACGTCACGAAGGACACAGCGGATGCGTCTGAACAAGAAGATGATCCATCCAGCGATGAAGATATAACCACCGACGACGCCCCTAACGATGATGATAGTGTTGAACCTGGTGAGGCAGATGATGAGGATTCCGCCAGTCTTGAGACCCGGGTGGAGGAACTTAAAGAGGAGCTGATCCGTTCGCAGGCGGATCTACAAAACGCTCGCCGTCGCGCAGAGCGTGATGTCGTGAACGCACACAAGTATGCGGTCGAGAAATTTGTCAAAGACCTACTTGCTGTTCTTGACTCGATGGACCGGGCTCTTGAGCTGGCCGAGACGACCGAAGGATTTGACACGGCGATGCTTGAGGGGACGCAAATGACTCACAAGCTCCTTATTGATACCGCAGGCAGGCATGGTGTGGAGCCAATAAATCCGGTTGGT
>JBMZTF010000004.1:0-30108 GCA_049623565.1 Litorivicinaceae bacterium | reverse complement strand
AAAGATCAATTTTTTCATAAAGATTGTTTTTTGAAAAACTGTAAGAGATTGAGAAATTTAATAGTAAAAAAGATATAATAATTATTTTTTTCATATCATTGCTTTTTCTTTTGGAATTTCCTCAGACCACATTTTCTCTAAATCATAAAACTCTCGGATGGGAGGCTGCATCACGTGAAGAACAACTGAATCGAAATCAACTAAAACCCATTCAGCTGCGTCAGCCCCCTCACTACCAAGAGCAGTAACGCGATACTTGACTTTCATTTCTTGAGAAACATGATCAGCGAGTGACTTCACGTGCCGGCTGGAGGTGCCACTTGCAATCACTAACCAGTCAGTTACAGAGGTCTGGCCCCTGACATCAACAATTCGGATATCGAGAGCTTTCAACTCTTCTAGCGCATCAACAATAAGTTGCCTCAGTGGGATTTCTTCTGTCATTCAATGCCCCGGTACAAGTGATATCTCTTGATATAGTCCGCAATTTTAGACGGTACAGGAAGAGTAGGTTCATTTTTGGCAATCAGTTCTCGTACCTCAGTAGAAGAGACCGGAAAATCGGGGGTAGCCAGATATACAAGTAGGCTACATGCTTTTTGATTCAAATCCGATAGATTGTCCGTGGAGTGATACGACGATAAGACTTCGGGGATTACGGTAGACTGACTCGCGCGATTTAAAACACAAACGTGACAAAGCTCTGGGAGAAGCTCTGGCTGATACCACTTATCAACTACGCGGACTGCATCCGCGCCCAAACACAGCACCAGCGACTCTTTCCCACCAAACTGCTCTCGGAGAGCTCGCAGCGTATCCACGGTGAAGCTTGGCCCTTCTCGACCAAGCTCGATTGCGTTGACTATAACTCGAGGGATCCCCTCCATTGCCAAACCAAGCATTGCCAAGCGATGCTCAGATGATACATAGCTCTTGCGATGAGGCGGCTGACGGTTAGGAATCACGTGGATTACTGCCCCAGGAAATGCTTTCACTAGACTTTCCGCCATGACAACGTGGCCGTTATGAACAGGATCAAAGGTTCCGCCAAATAGAACCTGCACTACACGCGCACCTGTCCTTCTCCGAACACGACCCACTTTTGATTGGTTAGTCCTTCAAGGCCGACTGGGCCACGCGCATGGATTCGGTCGGTTGAAATACCAATTTCCGCCCCGAGCCCGTATTCAAACCCATCTGCGAATCTTGTCGACGCATTCGCGATAACAGATGACGAATCAACCGCCCGCATGAAATGACGAACTGTTTTGTAATTCGTCGACACAATCGCATCAGTATGATGCGAGCCGTAGGTGTTAATATGCTCGATCGCTGCATCAACTGATGGCACAACTTTAACCGCAACAACCGGGCCAAGATATTCCTCGAACCAATCATCTTCAGTTGCGGCCTTCGCTGATGGCACAATGGAACGAACCCGCTCACAGCCACGGATCTCAACCTCATGGGGCTCTAGCACAGCATCAAGTGCGGGAAGCAATGCCTCAGCAACAGCCTCATGAATCAAAAATGATTCAGCAGCGTTACAGACACCGTAACGATGTGTCTTCGCATTTTCTAGTATTTCGAGCGCTTCCTGCTGATCACTCTCGGCGTCCACATACACATGGCAATTACCATCCAAATGCTTGATCACAGGTACTCGCGCATCTTTTGAAATACGCTCAATCAAGCCTTTGCCGCCACGCGGAATGATGACATCGCACATCGGATGGTCACCGCCAATCATCGCGCCGACAAATTCACGATCTGCAGTCGGCGCAACTTGAACACAGGCTCCAGGAAGCCCGGCCGATGCAAGACCTATTGATATGCATTCGGCGATTGCTTGATTGGAATAAAATGCTTCGCTTCCGCCACGAAGTACGCAGGCATTACCTGATTTGAGGCACAGTGCTGCCGCATCGACGGTAACGTTCGGCCTTGCCTCATAAATAATTCCAATGACGCCTAGGGGCTGTCGCATTAACCCTACTTCAATCCCAGATGGACGACGCGTCATCCGCGATAACTCGCCGATCGGATCAGGCAAGGCGATAACCTGCTCAATCCCTTCGATCATCGCGTCGATACGCGCATCATTCAATTCCAACCGATCAAGCAATGCACTATCAAGACCGCTAATTCGACCTGCGTCGAGATCTTTCTCATTCGACTGGAGAATTTTCACGCGAGACGCTACTACCGTGTCACGTATCGCCATAAGCGCTGAATTTTTAGTATCCGTCGAGGCGGTACCTATGGTTGTTCGGACTGATTTGGCTAGCATAGCCATGGCTTGGTAGTTCATTCTCACCCCACTGTACTGCCTGATTATACAGTGGGTCGCCGCAAGAAATCAGGCGTCACGGCCTCGAATTTGAAGTTTCGTTACCTCGGCCTCTAATTCAGCGAGCCTTACAAGTGGATCGCTGATCTCAAAAAACGCTTGTTTAACTTCATTATCGAGTGGCAAAAGCTCCGTAAGCCTGGAACTGACTTCAGTTGCGTCGGTGTAGTCTATCTCCCTGTAAAGGCCCCGCACCGCAGGATGCACTTGCAAGCTCTTCAACAATTCAACCAGACCAAAGTAATCGAAAGGAACCTCCGCAGACTCCTCCATCGGAAGATCTGCCCCGTCAGCAAACCACAAACCATCCTCGCGCTGTCGCGGGTTGAATAATTGCTGTTTACGTTCCCCAATTGCCAAGATACCGAGCAATCCATTACTTAATTGATCAAAGTCACGGATCGATACCTCACATCCTAAGTCAGCAAAGCCCTCTGCGCGGGACATTGTAACGACGAAGTTATCACCCTCGCGCATGCATTTACCAACCATATCCAAATACCGCGCCTCAAAAATTTGGAGCGGTAAACGACCGCCTGGAAATAACACCAGAGGGAGCGGAAAAAGTGGTTTGGTCACAGCAACCTCAGAGCCGATAGATTCAAAGATCATGAAGTGTAGTGTGTGGTTGCTTCAGAATTTTTCAACGACCTCTTATACGCCCAACAACTCGATCCTGGATACCTGAAAATCCTCCGTTGGACATAAAGATGATCTGTCCTGATTGCAGTCCTGCTAATTCATCTTCAAGTGTTGAAGCGTCTCGCACAACAAGTGATGTCCCATCTGTGCGCTCAAGTAAAGAGGAATCGCATGCTGCATCCGCCGGCAGTACCCAGATTACTTGGTCTGCATGAGTAGCTGAATTTAGTAGCGTAGCTCCATGAATCCCAGCCTTCATCGTATTCGAACGTAATTCAATCACAGCAATCAATGGAGCATGACCCGTTCCGGCTGTCCTCAGTGCGTCTAGTGTTGCTTCTATCGCAGTTGGATGGTGTGCAAAGTCATCCCAAATTTTCAGATTATCTGTTTCGAACAACAAGTTCAGTCGGCGATCGACACCCTCAAAAGAGGCAAGCGCGCGAAACGCCCGGTCCATAGGTACATTGACCGTATGTGCCATCGCTACCGCAAGCTCAGCATTCTCTGAATTGTGGATTCCACGCATTATCCACCGGATTCTTTGATCTAGTGCATCGCTGATCAACTCATCCGACTCGGTACGAAAATGAACAGCTGTCCCGCGCCCGATGGGTAAATGGTTAGACCAACATCCTTTAGCCAGGATACGGTCAATTGCGTCTACACCTGACCGGCTGACTACAAAACCTGATCCAGGAATCCGACGAACCGCGTGATGAAATTGAGTTTCGATCGCCGCTAGGTCAGCAAAAATATCGGCGTGATCAAACTCTAGATTGTTAATTCCAAAGATATCCGGATGGTAGTGTACAAATTTTGACCGCTTATCAAAGAACGCTGTGTCATATTCATCGGCCTCGACGACAAACAACTCTCCACCACCTAGGCGCGCTGACACACCAAAGTTCTGCGGAACACCGCCGACCAGAAAGCCCGGTTCCATTCTCTGAGACTCCAATATCCAAGCGAGCATACTGGTCGTCGTTGTCTTGCCGTGGGTCCCAGAAACCGCAAGTACAGTCATATCGGCAGTTAAACGCCCTAAGAGTTCTGGGCCTGAGAGAAATGGAATTTTTCGATCCAAAACAGCTTCGACTAAAGGATTTCCGCGAGACATCACATTACCAATCACAACCAAGTCGAGATCATCGGTTAAGACTGTCGAGTCGAAACCCTCATGCAAAACAATGCCAGCTCGACGGAGTTGATCCGACATCGGTGGATACACGTGCTGATCCGAGCCGGTCACCTCCCAACCTTTTTGACGACATAGCTGCGCTAGCCCGCCCATGAAAGTGCCACAGATACCCAAAAGATGAATTTTCAAATTGTGCTCTCTATCGCTTGGACCATTCATGGTGTCATTGCGCGCCATAAACAGCAATTAGCTACGCTGTTCCATCTCACGATGATGATCGATGCGGGTATCGGTTGAAAAAGAGACTGAAGCACCGGACACTTGTTATTTAAAAGTGCACTTGCTTATCTACGAACCAACTGAGGACCTTATGAGCTTCAATGACATTCCTGCGGGAAAGGACATCCCAAACGACATCTATGTCGCAATAGAAATTCCGGCAAACTCAACTCCAGTCAAGTATGAAATAGAGAAAGAATATGATGCCGTATTCGTTGACCGTTTTATGGCAACTCCGATGTTCTACCCAGCGAACTACGGATATGTGCCAAATACTCTCTCAGACGACGGAGATCCGCTTGATGTGTTGTTGGTTACACCATTTCCCGTTCAGCCAGGCTCAATTGTTCGTGCACGTCCGATAGGTATTTTAGATATGAGCGATGAAGGGGGTCGGGACTCGAAAGTGCTTGCGGTACCGCACGACAAGCTCACCACGCAGTATAAGCATGTCAAAGAGCCACAGGAGCTGGGCTCATTGCTCCTTGACCAGATCGAGCATTTTTTTGAGAACTACAAAGACCTTGAAGAGGGCAAGTGGGTCAAGGTCGATGGCTGGCGCGGATCCGACGCAGCACGGGATGCTGTGGTTGCATCGGTCGAAGCTGCCAAGAAGTAGTCACCCTTGAGCCAACAGTGCACGCAGATCAGAAATGGCTGCGTGCGCTCTAGCGATATAACTAGCCATCACCAACGAGTGGTTGGCAAAAACTCCGAATCCAGACCCGTTTAAGATCATCGGCGACCAGACAGTTTGCTGGGTAGCCTCTAATTCACGAATCACCTGCTTCAGCGATACACGTGCATTCTTGTTCTCAAGGACCGAACCGAAGTCACGTTCGATAGCTCGTAATATATGTAGAAGTGCCCAAGCGGAGCCGCGCGCTTCATAAAAGACGTCATCAATCTCGAACCATGGCGTCTTGATCACCCGCTCTGACACACCTATCGTGGACTGGTTTGCTGCCGGATCACCCGCCAGATCGGTATTAAATCGTGCCTGCCCAACACTTGCAGATAGCCGCTGGCTCAGAGAACCAAGGCGCGTCTCCACGTCGGCCAGATAATTACGCAGATTATCAGCGCGGGCATAGAGCTGAGCTCCTTCTTCCGGCATAGCCAAACGAATCTGGTAAGAGTTTAGTGAGTTCGACGCTTTGTAATAGCTCGACTCCGCAGACGGAAACCACTTGCTAGAATCATAGTTAAGCGCAGGTTCAGCGACCACCAAGTCAGCATCCTCAGTAGATTGAGACTGACTGCGTGATAAGTCCTTGCGCAGAGCGCGCGCTAGATCGCGCGCCTGTACCAACGCACCAAACTCCCAGTTTGGCATGTTATCTAGCCAAAGCCCTGGTGGTGTAACGTCATTGGATAAATAGCCACCGGGTTTTTCAAGCAAGGTCTGTGTTATGAAAATCAAGGTGCTAACAGTTGGATTACCAATCGTCGCCCCGCTATCAACAGGTCCCGTCTTCGCCAGAATATCATCAACACCACGTTGCTCTGGTGGCTGACTCCAGTGGATCCCCAACAGAACCGCGCCGAGTAAAAACAATACAAAGCCACCCACCCCGGCGGCAATCCATGTTGATTGACCTTCAAGATTGGTAAGGCGGCTTTTCAAAGATCCAAGCATGCTCAATCCGTTTCTCTAACAAATAAACAAGTAGTATCATCGGCCAATATGACAAGGGGAGGAAACCAGTGCAACGCGTTATCTCAAGTTTTATTGTAGCGGTTTGTGTCTTGGGGGCGCCCTTCGTTGAGTCTCAAGGTTCCTTTGGCTCAAGTTTCGGCGCTCCAGACCTTTTGGCGCCAGAACAGGCGTTTATCGTCTCGCAACCACAGGCTGACGTCATCGAAATCGCAATCGCAGACGGCATATACCTCTACGATGAAAGGACAATCGTGCAAAACGACACCGGTGATATCTTAGAGACAACGCGATCTGCATCTGAAATGTATGACGACCCACTACTCGGACCGACGGCAATCCATAAAAAACGCTTGCGTATGACCGTGTCTAGTGCGCCCAATTTGATGATTTTAACCTACCAAGGGTGCGCGGATATCGGGTTCTGCTATCCCCCCCAACAAACAGAACTGTCATTTTCACGTTAAATCGCGCAAAATAGCGGCAATTTTTACGAATTTGCGGTGATTTCATGTCAAAGGTGCTTGTCCTAAATGGCCCAAACCTCAACTTGCTCGGACAACGAGAACCTGAAGTTTACGGCGCCACTACCTTGCAGGACCTGGAAAACAGGCTCACCTCCGGTGCGCCAACTGGAATGAGTCTCGAATTTTACCAAAGCAACCACGAGGGCGAAATGATTGACCGCATCCATCAATTAATGGATCAACCGGTCGATGGGATTGTAATCAACCCTGGTGCATGGACTCATACCAGCGTGGCCATTCGTGACGCCCTGAGCTCCGTAACAGCCCCGTTGGTCGAGGTACATATCTCAAACGTTCACGCACGTGAGGCGTTTCGTCATCATTCATATGTTTCTGATATCGCACTCGCGGTCATAGTGGGGTGCGGAATACAAGGCTACACATTTGCCCTGGAAACACTGGATCAACACATACAACACTAGGGCTCGACTATGGATATCCGTAAGATTAAGAAGCTGATCGAACTTCTGCACGACACCGATGTTGCTGAGATTGAAATTTCAGAGGGCGAAGAAAGTGTCCGCATCACACGCGGCAGCACAAATCAAGTCGTTGTTCAAACGCCACAAATGTCTGCGCCTCATACTATCGCAGCGCCACAGGCCGAACCTCAGCAAGCTGCTGATGAAGCATCTGAAGCCCTAGCTCCTGCCGGCCATCAAGTGAAATCACCAATGGTGGGAACCTTCTATCGGTCGCCATCGCCAGACGCGGCCGCGTTCATCGAAGTGGGTAGCGAAGTCAAAAAAGGCGACACGATCTGCATCGTTGAGGCAATGAAGATGATGAATCAAATCGAAGCCGATACCTCTGGAAAAATTATGGCGATTCTTGTTGATGACGGAGATGCCGTTGAGTTCGACCAACCACTGGTTGTGATTGGATAATTCAATGTTTGAAAAAATAGTCATCGCTAACCGCGGCGAAATTGCACTCCGTATTTTGAGAGCGTGTCGCCAACTCGGCATCCGGACAGTCGCCGTACACTCGGTATGCGATAGAGATTTAAAGCACGTCAAGCTTGCTGATGAGGCGATATGTATCGGCCCAAATCCATCAAATCAAAGCTACCTCAACGTTCCGGCAATTATCGCAGCAGCCGAGGTGACTGACGCACAAGCTATCCATCCGGGATATGGGTTCTTGGCAGAAAATGCAGATTTTGCTGAGCGAGTTGAGCAGTCGGGTTTCACGTTCATTGGTCCGTCGGCGGCAACTATTCGCTTGATGGGAAACAAAGTAGCCGCGATTGAAGCGATGCAAGCCGCCAACGTTCCCACAGTGCCGGGCTCAAATGGTCCATTGGGCAACGATGATGCGAAGAATCTGGAAATCGCTGAGAGTATCGGATTTCCGGTCATCGTAAAAGCAGCAGCAGGCGGTGGCGGTCGTGGCATGCGAGTCGTTCTTTCTAAATCCGACCTGTTGAGTTCAATCCAGATCACACAGTCTGAGGCAAGAGCATCCTTTGGTGACGCGACCGTCTATCTCGAAAAGTTTCTTGAAAAACCTCGCCATGTTGAAGTTCAAGTCTTAGCCGATAGCCATGGCAACGCAATCCACCTCTACGATCGCGACTGCTCACTACAACGCCGTCATCAAAAGGTTTTGGAAGAAGCGCCGGCCCCTGGAGTTGACCCAAAAGCACGCACACAGGTACTTGAAGCGTGCGTTACAGCATGCAAGAACATGGGCTATACCGGTGCTGGTACATTTGAATTCTTGTATGAAGACGGCCGTTTCTACTTCATTGAAATGAATACGCGCGTGCAAGTTGAGCACCCGGTGAGTGAAATGGTTACTGGTATTGACATCATCCGCGAACAAATTTCGGTTGCGGCTGGTAACCCGTTGTCGGTCACACAAGACCTAATCAAACTCAACGGTCATGCGATTGAGTGCCGTATCAATGCAGAAAACCCAAATACGTTTTTGCCAAGCCCTGGTTTGATCTCTAGGTATCATCCACCGGGCGGTCCAGGTGTTCGCGTGGACTCGCACATTTATTCAGGGTATGCGGTCCCTCCGTATTACGACTCGATGATTGCTAAATTCATCACTCACGGAGCGACACGGGAGGAGGCATTAAAGCGCATGGAAATAGCGTTATCTGAATCCTTGATTGACGGCATCCAAACGAACATTCCACTGCAACGCGACATTGTGACTGATGCCACATTTGTAGGTGGCCCAGTAAGTATTCACTACCTCGAGAAAAAACTAGGACTGTCATGACCGAGTTCCGGCAGCTCACAGTTAAAGCCAGCGACGACCAAACAGAACTCCTTGAAGAGCTGCTATTTTTGGCAGATGCCCAGGCAGTAACGTTAGTCGATGACGGCGACACACCGATTTTCGAGCCCCCAATTGGAAGTCATCCAGTGTGGCCTCAGACTCAAATTCAAGCCCTGTTCTGTGACGAAAGGCCCGACTCTGAAATCCTTGAAGATCTTGCAACATACTTTCAACGCGCAAACATACTGATTGAGCTACCAAAAGAATTCACACCTCTCCCAGACGAAGATTGGATCAGAGCATCGCTCGACCAATTTAAACCAATCAAGATCGGTGGACTCTGGATCAAACCATCATGGAACGACGCCCCAATTCCTGAGGACCTCACTGTGCTGAATTTAGACCCTGGTCTGGCATTTGGGACGGGCATGCATCCCACAACTCAATTATGTCTTGAATGGCTCAGTGCGCGCAGACTCTCGGGCCAAACAGTCATGGACTTCGGATGCGGATCGGGAATCTTGGGCATCGCAGCGGGTCGCCTGGGCGCGAGTCAGGTGACAGGGATTGATATCGACCCACAAGCTCTCATTGCGACGGAAAACAATGCAAGTCTCAACAATTTAGTGGTCGAGACACTGCTTCCTGATCAGACACCGAGCTGCACCTATGATATTGTCATCGCCAATATCCTAGCTGACCCATTAATTGAGCTTGCGAGCACACTCACGGGGCTCGCGCGACCAGGTGGTAAGATTGTCATGGCTGGCCTACTCGATAAACAAGCCGATCAAGTGAAGGCCGCCTACCCTGCAATCGTCTTTGATGACAAGGTATCTAAGAAAGGCTGGACCCGTCTTTCGGGAATCAAAGCCGAGTAATTGCCTTGCGTATCGGTCCCCATCAACTCGATAACCCTGTGTGGTTAGCACCCATGGCTGGCGTAACCGACCGCCCTGTTCGCGTCTTATGCAAAGCGCTCGGAGCGGGCATGGCGATTTCCGAAATGGTTCACTCAGATACTAGCCTATGGGATACAAAAAAAAGTGATAGACGGCTCGATATTCGAGATGAACCGGGCCCTATCAGTGTCCAGATTGCAGGCTATGATGCCCAGATGATGGCGAGAGCTGCTCGAGCAAACGAGGAACGAGGAGCAGATATCATCGACATCAACCTTGGCTGTCCCGCCAAGAAAGTGCTCAAAAAAGCAGCCGGGTCGGCCCTTATGCGCGACGAGGCACTCTGTGCCGAGATTTTCCGTCAAGTGGTGAATGCTGTAGAGATTCCAGTCACCGTAAAAATGAGAACCGGTTGGGATCACCAGTCAAAAAATGGTCCCGTGATCGCGAAAATGGCCCAAGATCTTGGTCTTCAAGCAGTCACGATGCACGGAAGAACACGTTGCGACATGTACAAAGGCGGTGCCGAATACGACACTATTCGACGTACACGTGAAGCGGTCCAAATCCCATTGATCGCGAATGGCGACATTACTTCCACAGATAGAGCCCGCGAGGTGCTATGGGCCACTGGCGCAGATGCGGTAATGGTCGGTCGCGGAACTCAAGGCGATCCATGGCTGCCAGGAATCATTGCAGGTGAACTCAAAGGCCGAACAGTATCTCGGCCCACGGTCGATATCCAGATTGCGACCATGGCCGAACTGATTCGAGAGATCCAGCTGTTTTACGGCGAAAATACTGGCGTCAAAATGGCGCGCAAGCATATGCAATGGTTTTTAAAACGATTTGCAAATGGAGTAGAAGCATGGTCACAATTGCATCCTATTGTCGATCCTGATCTTCAATATCAACAATTCAAAGAATTAATAGACGGAGGAGGACTCCGCGATGGGATTGAAGGAACTGGTTAGAAAGCATATCGACCAGTATTTCGAAGAGCTCGATGGCGAGATTCCACAAGATCTATACAGCCTCGTCGTTGGTCAGGTGGAGCATGCGCTGCTTGAAGCCGCTCTCCACCAAAGTAACAATAACCAATCAAAAGCAGCCGATATGCTTGGCATCAGCCGAGGGACCTTGCGTACCCGTATGAAACAATTCGGTTTGCTCTCCTAGACAGTTCAAGACGCTGGTATACTTCACGCCTTTTCAGGGGGTTCTAAAAGGATGCCAGCCACCGATTCGATTCAGGTGCGTAGAGCGCTTCTTAGTGTTTCAGACAAAACAAACTTATTGGAGTTTGCCCGAGGTCTTCACGATCTTGGTGTTCAGTTGGTATCCACCGGCGGAACATTCCGCGCACTCCAGGATGAAGGCATACCAGCTACCGAAGTATCCTCTGTGACAGAGTTCCCTGAAATGATGGATGGCCGCGTAAAAACACTTCATCCAAAAATTCATGGTGGAATACTCGGTCGTCGCGACCAGGACCAAGCTGCCATGGTGGAGCATGGAATTGAAGCAATCGATTTGGTGTGTGTAAGCCTCTATCCGTTCCAAGAAACGATCGCAAATGCTGAGAAAACTCACGAGGACGCTATCGAAAATATTGATATCGGTGGCCCTGCCATGGTTCGGTCGGCTGCCAAGAATCATCAATTTGTTGGCATTGTGACCTCACCACTTCAATATCAATCGGTGTTATCTGAACTCCAAGCAGGGGGACTCTCGTTTCAAACTCGGAAGCAACTTGCTAAAGCCGCCTTCCAGCATACTGCGGAGTACGACGGCGCAATTGCCAATTATCTGGGGCGCGACAACGAAGCGGCCCAATATCCCGAAAAACTATTTATGTACTTCGAGCGTGACTCAGTATTGCGTTACGGCGAGAATCCACACCAGTCCGCCGCTTTTTATCGGGACCCTAGTGTCACGGAGTCGTCTGTGGGCACATCGCAACAACTCACGGGAAAAGCACTCTCCTTTAACAACATCGCAGACACAGATGCGGCTCTTGAATGTGTTCGCCAGTTTGAAGCACCTGCGTGCGTTATCGTGAAACACGCAAACCCATGTGGTGTTGCGGTCAAAGGATCGATTCTTGAGGCTTATGAAAAAGCATTTGAGACAGACCCAACCAGTGCATTTGGTGGAATTATCGCGTTCAATCGCCCACTAGACGCGCAAACTGCGGACCGAATCTTAGAGCGGCAATTCGTTGAGGTGATTATAGCGCCAGGTGTTAACCAAGGAGTTATTGGATTGTTCAAGAAAAAGCCATCAGTTCGTTTACTGACCGTTGATCCACTCGATAGGACTCCAACGCAAGCGGATTATCGTCGGGTTCAAGGCGGACTTCTGATTCAAGACACCGATACAGGAAGAGGAGAATCTGCGCCCACTTGCGTCACGGACACCAAACCAACTGCGGCACAATTGGCAGACCTTTCATTTGCATGGAAAGTCGCGAAATTCGTGAAATCAAATGCGATTATCTACGCGAGAAACAACCAAACGATTGGCGTTGGCGCAGGTCAGATGAGTCGTGTGTACTCGGCACGGATCGCTTCGATCAAGGCACAAGACGCCAATCTTACAGTAGCGGGTAGCGTGATGGCCTCTGACGCGTTTTTTCCTTTTAGAGATAGTATTGACGCGGCTGGAGATGCCGGAATCACAGCAGTTATTCAGCCCGGCGGATCAATTCGCGATGACGAGGTTATCCGAGCTGCAAATGAACATGGTATCGCAATGGTTGTCACCGGAATGCGTCATTTCCGACACTAAGGATTGCTAATGAAAGTTCTTGTTATCGGCGGCGGCGGCCGTGAACATGCCCTTGCTTGGAAACTCGCGCAATCCCCTCGAGTGACCGAGGTGTTTGTGGCACCGGGAAATGCCGGTACGGCTCTTGAAAACAATGTCACCAACATTGATTTATCTGTATCTGATCTGAATGGTCTTGTCAGATTCGCAGAAAGCAACGCGATCGACTATACCGTGGTCGGCCCAGAAGCCCCCCTCGTGGGTGGACTTGTCGATCGTTTTGAAGCAAAGGGGCTACGCTGCTTCGGTCCGAACGCTGATTGCGCGCGACTCGAGGGGTCTAAAGCGTTTACGAAAGAATTTTTAAATCGTCACAATATTCCAACGGCGGCATATGGCACCTTTACCGATGTAGACCAAGCTCTGGCCTACCTCGATGACGTCGGCGCACCAATTGTGGTTAAAGCCGACGGCTTAGCTGCAGGTAAAGGTGTGATCCTCGCAGAAACGTTGGATGAGGCGAAGTCTGCTGTCAAAGACATGCTGCAAGGCAATCAGTTCGGCGACGCAGGCAGGCGAGTCGTTATTGAAGAGTTCTTAACCGGTGAAGAAGCGAGCTTCATAGTGATGGTTGATGGGACAGATGTCCTACCACTTGCATCATCACAAGATCACAAAGCAGCCTATGAGGGCGACACCGGTCCAAATACTGGTGGCATGGGAGCATACTCACCAGCCCCTGTTGTCGACCAAAATTGCCATAACCGCATCATGTCGCAAGTTATCAAACCGACAATCCATGGCCTTGCGGCAGATGGATTGAAATACCGTGGATTCCTGTATGCCGGTATCATGGTCACCGTCGACGGTACGCCCAAAGTGCTCGAGTACAACTGCCGTTTTGGTGACCCAGAAACACAACCCATTCTGTTCCGTTTAAAAAGTGACCTGCTCGATCTGATCGAGGCCGCCTGCCATGGAAGCTTGGAAGATCAGATCGCGATATGGGACTCGCGCGCTGCATTGGGGGTCGTTATGGCGGCGCCCGGCTACCCCGGTGATTATCCAAAGGGAGCCACAATCAGCCTCGGTCAGGATATTGAAGATACCAAGGTGTTCCATGCTGGAACAGGAATGAACCGAAACCGACCAGTCACATCAGGTGGCCGAGTGCTTTGCGTTACCGCTCTCGGATCAGGGGTTACAGAGGCTCAAACCAAAGCATATGAGCGCCTAAAAACCGTGCAATTTGAAGGCGCTGAATATCGTACCGATATCGGATACCGGGCAGTCGCACGCGAAAACGCTTAATCAAAGCTCCAAGGGAAGCGCTCCGTTAGACCGAATATGATGCGGAGTGATTTCTGCTCCCATCGCATGAAAGGCAACCCCCGCATCGTGCGCCCTGATACACTCTTTGGAAAACGTCGGATCAAGCAATCGATGCGGTGCAACCGACTGAATGCCCGTATGCATTGCGACAAAAACCAAATGGGTTTCGAGTCCACTCGCGGCCATTTCTGAAAGCAGACTGACATGCTGCGTAGCGCGCTCAGATGGCGCGTCCGGAAATAATCCCACACCCTGGTCTTCACAGAGCGTGACCGATTTAATCTCGACATATACGGGCTGGCCTTCACGCGATAACTCAAGATCGAGTCGATGCGATCCTACTTTCGGTTCACGGCGAAAAAACGAGACTCCGGGGATCAAAAATGACAAGTCGGTCGACGACAACAATTCGTTGGCACGCATGGTGTTAATACATGCCATGTCCGAAGATACTTCAACTAACTCCCAAGCAAACCCCAGTTTCCGCCCCGAGGGTTGCTTACGAAACCAGACCCGCGAACCTTCCTCAATCAAACCAGTCATGCGTCCTGTATTTGCACAGTGAGCGGTTATGACCCCATCGCCTGTATCGATATCAGCAAAAAATCTCTTGTAACGACTAATTAACCGTCCTTCTATAAGCGTTGCCTGATAATCAATCATGAATAAAGCGGGCCATCCTATCCAGTGCCTCAAGCAATCGATCTTCAGGTTGCGTGTAAGCAATTCGAATCCACGTTGGCGGAAGGCTTTTTGAGAAATCGATTCCAGGAGTAATCGCTACCCCTGTTCTACGAATCAAATCAGCACAAAATTGCTGACTGTCGTCCGTAACTCCCGACGCATCAGCGAACACATAAAAGGCACCATCAGGCTCTGCAGCAATCTTAAAACCCATAGCTTCAAGGCGAGGTATTAACAGATCGCGGCGCTCTTTCAATTCTCGCCGATGCATCTCTGCCTCTTCCAACGCGTCAGACTCGAAACAAGAGAGCGCGGCTTCTTGCGCGAATGATGGCGCACAAATAAATAAATGCTGCGCTAATCGCTGCGTCGCTTCAAGCGCGTATTCAGGAATCACAAGCCAACCAAGCCGCCAACCTGTCATGTTGAAGTACTTCGAAAAGCTCCCGACAACGAAATGCTGATCAGAGATCGCAAGACTACTATCCAAGGTATCGTTAAATGATAGGCTCTGGTAAATCTCATCGACAATTAAGTGGCGATTGGTTTCCAAGCACCATTGAATCATCCGCTTAAGCTCTACACTTGGAACGGCCTGCCCCGTTGGATTTGCCGGATGCGAAAGCATTAATGTTCGGTCACTTGCTTTCGCCTCAAGCTCAAGCGCCTCGCAGGTAGGTTGAAACCGTGATGAGATGTCTGTTTCGATCCAGTGAACCTGGCCACCAACTACCTCGACAAATCTTGGATTACACGGATACGTCGGGTCTGCCATCAACACTCCCTCGCCTGGGTTCGTTGTAGCAGCAGAGGCCAATAAAAGCCCAGCTGATGCCCCCACAGTAATTTGAATCCGGCGCGCTGGCACATCCAGGCCCTGCGCTTTATACCAAGTTGATAGCGCGTCCCGGAGCGCCTGAATCCCACGCGCGTCGGTGTATCGTGTCTTGCCGGCCTGCAAGGCACTGCATGCTCGCTCAATTACTGATGATGATGTTGAAAAATCGGGCTCCCCCACTTCAAGATGGATAACATCAACACCCTTTGACTCAAGCTCCTCTGCTATTCGCACCACCTCCATCACATAAAAGGGAGGAATTGATTGGAGTTTATTAGCCAGTGGGCGCGGCTCAATTGGTCTCAATATGTTCTCCCATGGAAAGAAGGTGGTACAGTTGGCGATGTTCTGATACTTTCTCGCGTCTAATTTTTATAGTGTGGAGTTTCGCCAACAATGGCAACGAATAAACAAGAATCACTCTTAGGCTACGTCGATCCGTACCAGGCATCGAAAGGTGAAGAGTACATGAGTGAGGCGATGCGTGAACACTTCGTGAAGATTCTCGAGCAGTGGAAGCGGAATCTGATGGAGGAAGTTGACCGCACCGTTTCCCACATGAAAGAAGAGGCCGCAAACTTTGCCGACCCAGCTGATCGTGCCACGCAAGAAGAAGAGTTTAGTCTCGAGCTTCGCACCAGAGATCGTGAACGCAAGTTGATTAAAAAAATCGACAAGACCCTCGAAGCAATTGAGAACGACGATTACGGTTTTTGTGAAACCTGTGGAATCGAAATTGGTCTGCGTCGTTTAGAGGCACGCCCGACTGCAACGCAATGCGTTGACTGCAAAACACTCGACGAGCTTCGCGAAAAACAGACAGGCGCCTAAAGCCGTGATCCAGTATCGCGGTCGGTTTGCACCCTCAGCAACCGGCCCGTTACATCTAGGGTCTATCTTCGCTGCGCTAATTAGCTACGTCCATGCAAAGCACCATCAAGGTGAATGGCTAATCCGTATTGATGATCTTGATGAGAAGCGTTGTAAGCAGGTCTACGTCGACTCTATATTAGAATGTCTCAACGAGTTTGATTTGAAATCCTCCGAGCCAGTTCGCTTCCAAACCGACAGAATCTCCCACTACGCGCAAGCTTTTAACACACTAGAAAAGAATGGTCTTCTGTATTCGTGTGACTGCACCCGAAACTCGTTACCTTGTGGACCCTACCCAGGTTTCTGTAGACACCGAATCGGCAAGCCCGTCATCAGCGATTACGCAGTTCGCATCGATACTATCGAGATCGATTTAACGATCGACGATCAGATCACAGAGATTCAAGGCAGCGACGCGCCCGGTGACTTCATTATAAGGAGGCGAGATGGTCTATTTGCTTATCAGCTCGCGTGCGCCGTAGATGAGCATATCGACAAAATTACCCACGTGATTCGCGGTATTGATCTCCTGGAATCAACAATCATGCAACGATTTATAGCAGAACGACTTGGGTATCGGAGTCCAATGTATGGACACTTTCCCATTTTATTGGGCTCAGATGGAACGAAGCTTTCAAAACAAACATTTGCGAAACCTGTCGACTTGAGCCATCCCGGCCAAAGTTTTGCAGCTATTGCCCGGCTCTTGTTACTAAACGATACGCCCAGCCACAAAGACAGACCAAATGTTTGGATCGATTATTTTTTATCGTTAGACAATTTAATATCCGTCATTACGGGCGTTTCAGAAGCGAATACCCTTTCAGAGTAGAAAATCGTAAACTGTAAGGGATAAAGGAGCATCATGGCTACGCTACTTCTCGTTACAGACGAAGCTATTGTTCGCAAATCAATTCAAATGGGCCTCGAACAGCAAGGGCACCAAGTTCTGTTTGCCAAATCACTTAAGGAAGTGATGGCGGGTAGTTATGATGTCGATTGCGTCATTAGCGAGCATTGGCTACCCGACGGGTCAGGCATTGATCTGATTTCACATTTCAAACCAACCCCTCTAATTCTTTTAGTCGGGCAAGTATCGCTACAGGCCGGTATCATCGCGATGCGCAAAGGGGCATTCGACTGTTTCACAAAACCCGTCGACCACCAAGATCTGTTCCGCGCTATAGAAAAAGCATCAGCAAACGGTCCCACCGGCAAAGACGACGCCATGATTGGCGAATGCGATGTAATGCTTAAGCTTAAAAAGCAAATAGTACGGGTCGCTCCTCTTGATACGACAATTCTTGTTGGAGGTGAGTCAGGTACGGGCAAAGAGCTTGTTGCGCAATCGATTCATCAAATGTCCTCACGCACCGAGAAAGAAATGATTTCAGTGAACTGTGCGGCAATCCCGGAGTCTCTCATTGAAGCCGAACTGTTTGGCCACGTAAAAGGCGCATTTACAGGCGCAACTCATGACCGGGCTGGTTTAATCGAAACCGCCGACGGTTCTACATTATTTCTAGATGAAATTGGCGAACTTCCATTGGAGGCTCAGTCTAGATTACTTAGAGTGCTTCAAGAGGGGGAAATCCGCCGAGTAGGGAGTACGGATCGAACATATGTCGACGTTCGACTCGTCGCTGCCACACACCGTAACCTCCTGGAAATGGTCTCCAAAGGACTTTTTCGTGAAGATTTATACTACCGGCTTAATGTAATCGAGCTCAGATGTCCGCCTCTCAAAGAACGCGGCAAAGATATTGAAATGCTGGCAGATGCTTTTCTTGGCCGCTTGAAGCAGCAAATGAATCGACCAGAGCTTAAGTTTAGCAGCAACGCAAGGGCGGCAATTGACGGTCATAGCTGGCCCGGTAACGTTCGCGAGCTGGGAAATGTGATTGAACGAGCTGTCGTTCTTTGTGAGGGCCCTCTCATTGATCACTCAGACCTTGGGCTTCCGAACACGATAAACCAAGGGCACGAGTTTTCCGCTGGTGAACAACGATCACAGGGTCGTGCACAGCCTACGATGTCACTTGAAGACTACTTTCAGCACTTCGTTTTATCCCATGAAGAACATATGAGCGAAACGGAGCTAGCCAGGCGATTGGGCATCAGTCGAAAGAGTCTGTGGGAACGTAGGAACCGACTTAAAATTCCGCGGCGCAAAGACGATCAATCGAATTTGTAACAAGATAATGTTACAAAAAGTAACTAATAGTAACTTTTTTGCTCCGAAGTATCTAAACACTACGTCTAACTGAATTGACCCGGCGCCCTAGAAAATCATTTTAAATCACGTATTTATTCCAGTTAAGCCAATTTGGCACAACATGTGCAAACAAATCTTATGTTCGAGATAAGACCAATAAAAAAGAACGCCGCTAGCGATAAAAATAACAAGATAGCTGGACAAGATTACGGTTCACTGTGAGAACTTAGGTTCATGGAAGCAGGATTGCTTCCCCAGGCCGATAAAAATAACAATGCGGAAGCTGAGGCCTTGGTTGCACGAACGCAACTTGATTTTAAGATTGCACACTGAAAGGTAATTTTTAAATGCTCGAACAATAAATATAAATGACGAGCAGTTATCAATAGGGGCGAAAGCCCCTTTTTTATTTCTTGGCTCTGCTATCATTCGCGGATCATGCGAGTGGAGTCCTATTTTGTTTTCGGTATTTAAAAAGAAACCTTCCATCACTGGTATCGAGGTATTCAAAGACGTAATCTCTCAGGAATATCACGGAATTAATCACCGGGACCTCTCACATGGGAGTCTCCGCGTTATCGAAATCCTCCAGCGGTCCGGTCATGAAGCCTATTTAGTGGGGGGGGGAATAAGAGACTTACTGCTGGGAAAAAATCCTAAAGACTTCGACGTCGCAACCAACGCAAAACCTGCTGAAATCCAAAAGCTATTTAGAAAGTCCCGCATCATCGGCCGCCGATTTCAAATTGTTCATGTCCGGATGGGGCCCGAAATCATCGAAGTAACGACGTTCAGAGGCTCCGCTGAAAACAGTCACAAGCGACAAGCAAATGCTTCGGGGATGCTCGTTCGCGACAATGTCTTTGGATCAGTGGAAGATGACGCGGTTCGCCGTGACTTCACAATGAATGCACTCTATTACAACCCCTCAAATAATGAGGTAATTGATTTCGTCGGAGGATACGATGATCTCGAAGATGGTGTAATTCGGATCATCGGTGATCCGGAAACCCGCTATCGAGAAGATCCAGTACGCATGCTCAGAGCTGTGCGGTTTATTGGTAAGTTGGGGCTAGAGCTAGAGACTGAAACGGCCGAACCAATTCAGCGACTCGCCCCTCTACTAAGAGACGTCTCTCCTTCGCGATTGTTTGATGAAATCCTGAAGTTGCTTCAAGCGGGACATGGTCATTCAACATTTCCGCAGCTTCTAAAATATGACCTCTTGCGGCCTCTTTTTCCGCAATCTGAAGCTCTAATAACTGAAGCTGACGGTCTGCGCCATCGACGACTTATCGATCTAGCACTTTTAAATACAGATGCGCGACTAAACGAAGGTAAATCAGTCACCCCAGCTTTCTTATATGCGTCACTGCATTGGCCACAAGTCCAGCATCGCTGGGTTGAGCTGGAGAAGGAAGGGCACGGCCGGACACAAGCTCTAGCGATAGCGTGCTCTGAAACGCTAGATTTTAATCAACAATTCATCGCCATACCCAAAAGATTCAGCATCACCATACGGGAGATATGGGAGATGCAGGTTAGGTTGGAAAAGCGACATGGCCGTCGCCCCGACTCGATCCTTGAACATCCAAGATTCCGCGCGGGTTATGACTTCTTGCTTTTACGAGAACGATCTGGAGAAATGCCAGGTGGTCTCGGCGACTGGTGGACTCAATACCAAACAGCCGATGAGGCCCAGCGTCGCGGTCTTATTGCAGCAGTCAATGACGGCGACGAAGAGCAACCAAAACGCTCCCCACGGAGAAAATCGAGGCGGCGTGACTAGCCAGATTTTCCTGTCACTGGGCTCAAACCTCAATGATCCTGTCTCCCAGATTCAACGAGCCATTAAGACATTAGCTAGCTCGGTCAGCACGATCGAATGCGCACCACTCTATCAGTCCAAACCACTCGGCCCGCAAGATCAGCCAGATTTCGTCAATACGGTGATTTCCGGATATACAGATCTATCTCCAGAGGAGTTACTCATAACTATCAAAGGAATCGAACGGCAGCAGTACCGGGTGAAGACCAAACACTGGGGACCAAGGACAATCGACATAGATATCCTTTTTTATGGAAACATCCGAATAAAAACCCCCGACCTCACCATTCCCCATAAAGAGCTTTTTAATCGCCCATTTGTGACAATCCCCCTCCTCGACTTAATCCCCAACGGAATGACGCCAACAGGTGACCAACTCAAACGAAACCGCTACGATTCGTCGGGTTTGGTTCGAATCGATACATAGGAAATATACTGTGGTGCAAATTACCCTCAACACGTTGAAAAGACATCGGGCTGAAAACACTAAGTTCAGTGTGGTCACCGCATATGATGCCTGTTTTACACGCATCGCATCGGAGGCCGGCGTCGACGCAATCTTAGTCGGTGATTCGCTCGGCATGGTCCTCCAGGGGCACAACAGCACACTTCCCGTAACGGTCGCAGATATTGCATACCACACCCAAAGCGTGGCAGCGGCCTCTACGCATTGCCTTATTGTCGCCGACATCCCTTTTATGGCATCAGCAACCACACAAGATGCAGTCGATTCCGCTCGCGAATTGATGCAAGCTGGAGCACATATCGTCAAAGTCGAAGGCGGAAGTAATCTCGCAGACTTAATTAAACTGTATCGAGATCAGGGTGTCGCTACATGCTGTCATCTCGGATTAACGCCACAATTCGTTAATCAATTTGGTGGATATCGCGTCCAAGGCAGAACAGATGAAGCTGCAAAACGACTGATTGATGCAGCAGCCACTCTCGATCAAGCGGGCACAGATGTAATCTTACTTGAATGTGTTCCTAACCATGTCACAGATGCCATCATGAAAGTCACAACAGTGCCAGTAATTGGAATCGGAGCTGGACCATCAACCACTGGACAGGTACTCGTAATGCACGACCTATTGGGTATTACACCGGGTAAATCGGCTCGGTTCGTCAAGAATTTCATGGAAACCGCTGATTCGATTCAGGACGCGTTTAAATTATATGATCAGGCTGTAAAGGATGGCTCTTTCCCCGCTCAGGAGCATTGCTTTGAAAATTGATCAAACACCGATGATTTTTAAAACCGTCGGTAACCTCGGTGGATTCCTAAGTAAGATTCGTAGCCAAGGGAAAGCCGTTAGCCTCGTCCCTACAATGGGGAACCTGCATCAAGGACACCTCGATCTAGTTGATAGAGCCTCAGAGCTATCAAATATTGTTATCGTCAGTATTTTTGTGAATCCAATGCAGTTCGGGCCGCATGAAGATTTTGACGCTTACCCAAGAACATTAGAATCAGACTGCAAATCACTCGCAAATCGCCCTTGTGTTGCAGTGTTCGCGCCGACAGTTCGTGAGATATATCCAGAGGGAGTCAATACTGAAATCGATGTGCCAAGCCTAACAACAATTTTATGTGGACATCATCGGCCCGGACATTTCAAAGGTGTTGCCACAGTCGTTGCAAAGCTATTGAATATCATACAACCCGATGTCGCAGTCTTTGGAAATAAGGACTACCAACAACTCCAAGTGATAAAAACCATGGTCGCTGATCTACTGATACCTGTGACCATCGTCGGCGCAGATACCACCCGAGAGCCAAGTGGTTTAGCGATGAGTAGCCGAAATATGTATCTCTCTGCCGAGGAAAAAGAAACTGCCTCAATGCTTTATTCAACACTGACAACTATCGGTGACGAACTGCAAAATGAGACGCAAATTAGCGCTACGCTGAAATACGAAAAAGAGCGACTAACGTCTGCTGGCTTCGTACTGGACTATTTAGAGATCAGGGACGCCGAAGACCTATCAAAATCTTATGTCGAAGCTGACTTTGCTGTCATCTTGGTAGCCGCAAAACTTGGTAGAGCGCGACTGATCGATAACCTTGTCGTCAGTTTAGACCGATGAAGCAAAAGGCCTCACAATCTGCGAGGCCTTGTATAGAGTTTAAGAGGATGGGAACACCGTTCTCGAGTTAGATATCTTTCATGGTCAGTTTTATACGACCGCGCGCGTCAACATCTAGCACCTTGACTTTAACAACGTCACCGACCTTCATATAGTCTTCAACATTCTCAACACGTTCTTCAGAAATCTGGCTAATATGGACCAAGCCATCCTTTCCGGGGAGGATATTGACGAACGCACCGAAATCGACGATTCGCTCTACCTTGCCCTTATACAAACCACCAATTTCCGCTTCAGCCGTGATTGCTTCGATCATCGAGATTGCTTTTTGGGCTTTTTCTTTGGTCTCTGCATATACACGCACCAATCCATCATCATCGAGGTCGACTGTCGCGCCAGAGGTTTCACAAATGTTACGGATCGTCGCACCACCTTTACCAATGACTTCACGAATTTTATCTGGATCAATACGGAAACTATAAGTGCGCGGTGCTGTGTCAGCGACCTCGTCACGTGCGCTATCGATCACTTTGTTCATTTCGCCAAGAATATGTAAACGCGCTTCCTGCGCTTGAGCTAATGCGACTTGCATGATCTCTTCAGTGATACCCTGAATTTTGATGTCCATTTGGAGCGCCGTCACACCATCAGATGAACCAGCAACCTTGAAATCCATGTCGCCAAGATGGTCTTCATCACCCAAAATATCTGTCAAAACGGCATAATCCTCATCTTCTTTTACAAGACCCATCGCGATACCAGCGACAGGTGTACGTAACGGGACGCCCGCATCCATTAGCGCCAACGACGCACCACATACCGATGCCATTGATGAAGAACCATTTGATTCAGTGATCTCACTAACAACACGGATCGTGTATGGGAACGTCTCTTCATCAGGGAGCATCGCGTAGACACCGCGACGAGCCAAACGGCCATGACCAATTTCACGACGCTTAGGACCAGACATCATGCCCGCCTCGCCTACACAGTACGGAGGGAAATTATAATGCAGCATAAAGGTATCTTTTTCGTCACCCATCAGACCGTCAACAAACTGTGCATCGCGAAGTGCCCCTAGAGTCGTCACAACGATTGCCTGCGTTTCACCGCGTGTGAATACAGCTGAGCCGTGTGCGCGCTTTAGAGTACCGACTTCGCAGTTAATGGGACGGACCGTTTTTTGGTCACGACCGTCGATACGTGGCAACCCTTGAATTACGCGGCTGCGAACGACGCTTTTCTCGACTTTACTAAAGAGCTCACCAACGGCTTCGGCGTTCTCGCCCTCAGGACCACCAAGTGCAGCGATCGCATCCGAGCGAATTTCACCCAATGCGTTATATCGAACCATTTTTTCAGAAATCTGGTACGCATCAACGATACGCGGCTGATACTGCTCTTTGAGCTGAGAAAATAGTGTCTCATTAACTGTTGGTGCCTCCCATTCCCACGCGTCTTTACCAAACTTCTTGCCGAAGTCTCCAATCGCGTTAATCGCAACCTGGAACTCCTTGTGCGCGAACATAACAGCCGAAAGCATCTGTCCTTCTGTCAGCTCATCTGCCTCAGACTCTACCATCAGTACAGCATCTTTCGTTCCCGCAACCACCATGTCGAGCCGTGATTCAGACAGCTCGTCAAATGATGGATTCAACAAGTACTGGCCATCTTCAGAAAAACCGACACGTGCAGCCCCTAGCGGGCCGCCAAATGGGATACCCGAAATTGCTAGCGCAGCTGATGCGCCAAGCATCGCCGCGATATCTGAGTCATGTGTTTTAGAAGCCGACATCACCGTCAAAACAACCTGAACTTCGTTCATGAAACCAGCTGGAAACAGTGGACGAATCGGACGGTCGATCAGGCGCGAAGTCAGTGTCTCCTTCTCGGTTGGGCGACCTTCTCGCTTGAAGTAGCCTCCAGGAATCTTGCCTGCGGCGTATGTTTTTTCCTGATAGTGAACCGATAGTGGGAAGAAATTCTGGCCGGGCTTTGCATTTTTTGCCCCGACGACGGTGGCGAGAATTTGTGTCTCACCCATTGATATTAAAACGGCACCTGTTGCCTGACGCGCGACCGCTCCTGTCTCCAGCGTTACATCTTGCCCGCCGAACTGAAATTGTACTACTTGCTTTTCCATTATTTCCTACTTCCGATATGCCGGATCTGATCCGGCTAAAATGCGAAAACGGCCCCGAAGGGCCGTTTTCGTTTTGGTCCGATTAACGGCGAAGACCAAGTTCTTTGATCAATGCTGCGTAACGGCCCAGATCCTTTGACTTCAGATAGTCGAGAAGCTTACGACGCTGATTAACCATCCGAATCAAACCACGACGACTGTGGTGATCATGAATGTTCTTTTTGAAGTGACTCTGAAGAGCTTCAATATTAGCAGTCAACAGGGCAACCTGAACTTCCGGTGAGCCCGTATCGTTATCGCCACGACCAAACTTCCCAACTATTTCAGCTTTCTTCTCTACTGATAAAGCCATTTTTTACTCCTACGATGGCATGCCCGACCTTATTGGCCAGAATCCGGACTGCCGCGCATGCCAGCAGCAGCCGGAGATAGCATCCGCTTTGCGCTGATTATCCCGTTAGAATCAACGGACACCAGACCGACAAAAGGACCCCCTGTAAAATAGGCGCGCATAGTATCGCACACATCAACCCCTTTTCCAGAAACTTTTTGTCCTTTAATCAGAGTTATACATTCATTATCCGTAAACTCGATCCGTGGAAATTGACTCAAGATCGCATCGATAGGTAGCAGCGAAGACTCAAGTGTTGCATAGCCACGCTTTTGCTGTGATTCGATTGCACTCCATGGTTGCGCTTGGTCTAGCGAAAATCCACCCGACAGATTGCGCCGCAACCGACTCAGATGCGCGACGGTTCCAAGCGACTTACCGATCGATTCAGCGAGGCTCCGTATATATGTACCTTTGGAGCATCGGACATTGATATCGATCCAACCCTCACCTGCATCAAACCGCACAAGCTTGTTACTCAAGATTTGAATTGCTCGCGGAGGCCGCTCAATTTCCCGGCCCTGACGAGCCCATCTATACAGCGGTTTGCCTCGATATTTGAGCGCCGATACCATCGGAGGTATTTGCATAAGCGAGCCCGTGAGCGAATCCAGCGCAGCCACTATGATATGTTCCGTTAATTCAGGAATTGGCTTGACTAAAATAACATCGCCGTCGGCATCAAGCGTATTGGTCGTAGAACCGAGTTGAACACGCGCGAGATAACCTTTGTTCGCATCGAGGCCGTACTGACTGAACTTAGTAGCCTCTCCAAATACCACAGGCAAAACACCAGTCGCCATAGGGTCAAGCGAACCCGTATGTCCGACCTTTTTTGCATTAGACCATCTCTTCAATCGACTCACCACGCCATTAGAAGTAAGGCCAGAGGGCTTGTCCACAACCAAGATCCCGTTTACATCGCGGCCCTTGTCGCTCTTACTCATTAGCTTTGCTGGTCACTCTTCAGTGCTTGATGGATAAGCTCGTTAATTCTTGCCCCGCGCTTTAATGAATCGTCGTAGTGAAATCGTAAATGCGGAACTTTACGGACTCTCAGGCCGCGACCAAGCTCCGTTCGCAAAAATACCGAAGCCTCATTCAGGATTGCGAGACTCTCAACAATCTCCTCATCAACGTCTCCAGGCACTAACACCGTGACATTCACATCGGCATAGGATAAGTCTTTCGACAGTTGAACGAAGTTAACTGTCACCATTCCAATACGAGGATCTTTCAACTCGCGCTGGATAAGCAGAGCAAGATCTCTCTTGATCCGCTCACCTAACCGTTGCGCACGATTAAATTCCGCCGGCATTAGATTTTCCGTGCAACCTCGCGCACATCGAACACCTCAATTTTGTCGCCTGACTTCACATCTGTGTAGTTCTTTACGCCGATACCACACTCAGTACCATTCCGAACTTCGTTAACGTCATCTTTAAATCTGCGAAGAGATTCAAGCTCACCCTCATAAATCACGACGTTATCACGCAGTACACGAATCTTCTTGTTCCGATAAATGATACCTTCAACCACCATACATCCGGCGATTTGACCAAATTTTGGTGAATTGAAGACATCCCTTACTTCGGCTATACCCACAATTTCCTCGCGAAGCTCAGGTGCAAGAAGACCTGACATAGCAGCTTTCACATCATCCACAATGTCATAAATAACGCTGTAGTAGCGGAGCTCAATACCATCACGCTCGATCACCTGACGGGCGCCAGCATCTGCACGCACATTAAAGCCCAGGACAATCGCGCCTGCAGATGACGCAAGCGTCGCATCCGATTCCGTGATTCCACCGACGCCTTGAACGACTATGTGCACACGCACTTCATCAGTAGCTAGCTTAAGGAGCGCAGCCGATAATGCTTCTAGTGTGCCTCTTACGTCAGTTTTCAGAACGATGTTGAGGTTCGAAACCTCACCAGCCTCCATATTTGCGAACATTTGATCGAGCTTTTGTGCGTGCTGACGCTTGTGTTCAGCATCACGTGTTCGCTCAGAACGGAATTCTGCTACTTCACGAGCCTTACGTTCATTCTCGAGAACTATGAGTTCATCACCCGCATCCGGGGTTCCGGATAAACCAAGAATCTCAACAGGAATCGACGGGCCAGCCTGCTGGATTTGCTTACCGTTTTCATCAACTAATGCACGCACTTTACCCACCTGCTCACCGGCGAGGATAGCGTCACCAACTTTCAGAAGACCATTTTGTACGAGCATTGTCGCAACAGGACCACGACCTCTGTCTAGACGTGATTCTATAACTATGCCTCGAGCAAAGCCCTCAGGAACAGCCATCAACTCCAACAGTTCAGCCTGCAGCAATACTGCTTCAAGAAGCTCATCAATACCTTGGCCAGTATGCGCACTCACTGGAATAAACTGCACATCACCACCCCAATCTTCTGGGATGACTTCTCGGCTCGCCAATTCGGTTTTCACACGATCTGGGTCCGCCTCTTCCTTGTCAACTTTATTCACTGCAACAACCATCGGAACACCAGCCGCACGCGCATGCTGAACCGCTTCTTCCGTCTGAGGCATCACGCCATCATCCGCTGCAACCACAAGAATAACGATGTCAGTCACTTGAGCACCACGTGCGCGCATGCTTGTAAAAGCCGCGTGACCTGGCGTGTCAATGAAGGTGATCATGCCGTTATCTGTGTTTACGTGATAGGCGCCAATATGCTGAGTGATCCCGCCAGCCTCGCCAGCCGCAACACGTGATTTACGAATCCGATCCAGTAGCGACGTTTTACCATGGTCAACATGGCCCATAACCGTCACGACCGGTGCCCGTGGGACTCGCTCCCCTTTAAGCTCTTGATAGTCGTCAAGTACGGATTGTTCGAGAGCATCATCAGCCACGACCTCAATCTTGTGACCCATCTCTTCGACTACAAGAACTGCAGTATCTTCATCCAACACCTGATTTATCGTAGCCATGACGCCCATTTTCATCAAAATCTTAATCAGCTCTCCTGACTTCACGGCCATTTGGCTCGCCAACTCGGCAACGGTGACGGGTCCTGAAATTTTTACTTCACGGATGATTGGCGCCGCAGGCTTCTCAAATTTGTGCGAAGACAATTCTTCGGCTGCCTTACCTGGCTTCCGTTTGCCGCGCAATTTAGGTCCACGCTCGTCTTCAACAGAAACAATCTTCCCTCGTTTGTCGTCACGCTTTCCAGCCGGCTTGCTAGAACGACGCGGTTCATCATCTTCGCTAGGACGGTCGCGACGAATGTGTGGTTCTTTCTTGTGGCGACGACCATCATCTTCTTTTGGTGGTGGAGGCGGTTCTAGGATCACTGGATCAACAACCTCTCCAATAATCTCTTTGGCCGCCGGGGTTATTTCAGAAGTAGTCGAACGGGCCTCGGTAGCATTTTCTAATTCTCCAACCTGAGGATCTGCATGCTCATTAACTCCCTCAACTTCACGTGATTTAACTTCGTCAATTTCGCGCTGCTTTTCAGCCTCAGCGGTTAAGTCCCTGTGGACATAGGTACGCTTCTTCCGCACTTCCACATTAACCGCACCTGCACCAGCTTTAATAGTTGAAGTCGACTTACGACGTAACGTCACCTTGGCTGGTTCAGTGGAGACTCTTGCTTGCCCCGAGCGGATATGTGCAAGTAATTTCTGTTTCTCATTGTCAGTAACGACATCATCAGAGGAAGACTTATCAATACCCGCTCCGGCCATCTGAGAGAGTAATTGTTCAGTTGTAATGCCAACGAGTGTGGCCAGCTGTTTTACTGTTGTATCAGACAAAACTTACTCCTGCTCGCTAATTTCTTCAGCTGATTCATTAGCGTCATCTGCAAACCAAGGTTCACGAGCTTTCATAATGAGGGCCGCTGCAGCGACTTCATCTACACCCTCAATTTCAGTCAATTCATCAACCGACAATTCTGCCAAGTCTTCCATAGTGCAAACACCACGATCTGCAAGCTGATATGCAAGTCCTGGAGCCATACCTTCCATCGCTAAAAGATCGTCCTGCGGCTCACTTGATTTGTCACCAACAAGCGCAGCTGTTAACAACACGTCACGCGCTCGCGCTCTGAGAGTCTCCACAAGATCTTCATCAAGCCCATCAATCGAAAGCATTTCCTCAACAGGGACGTACGCTACTTCATCAATCGAGGTAAATCCCTCTTCAACCAAAATGCCTGCCAATTCAGCATCCACAGCCATTCGAACCATAAACATGTTGACTAGCTTCTCAGACTCAGCTTCCTGGCGCTCAACGGCTTGCTCTTCGCTCATAACATTGAGCTTCCAATCGGTCAGTTCAGACGCCAAGCGCACGTTCTGCCCACCGCGACCGATCGCCTGAGCAAGGTTGTCGCCGGTAACTGCAACATCCATTGAGCGGTTATCTTCATCCATCACTATCGAAGATACCTCCGCAGGCGCCATAGCGTTGATTACAAGTTGCGCAGGATTATCATCCCACAATACGATATCAACACGCTCACCATTGAGTTCATTGGAAACGGCCTGTACGCGGGCACCACGCATACCAACACAGGCACCAACTGGATCGATTCGTCCGTCATTGGTTTTAACAGCAATTTTTGCTCTCATTCCAGGATCCCGAGCCGCACCACGGATTTCGATGGTCTCTTCAGCGATTTCTGGAACTTCAATTTTAAACAACTCAATCAGGAACTCTGGTGATATACGAGACAAGATCAATTGTGGGCCGCGACCCTCGGTACGAATCTCCTGAAGAATCGCTCGTACACGATCATTCACACGGAAAATTTCTCGACCAATCAAATTCTCACGCGGCAATAGGGCTTCTGCAACTCCGCCAAGATCAATAATCACAGAATCACGAGTAACTTTTTTCACAGTCCCGTTGATCAAACTGAAGAGACGATTTTCATATTCTACGACGACTTTTTCGCGCTCGGCCTCGCGCACTTTCTGAACAATGACTTGCTTCGCTGTTTGCGCTTCAATACGACCGAAATCAACAGATTCGACTTCAATCTCATACTCATCTCCAACTTGCAGGCCCATATCGATCTCGGCAGCTTCTTCAGTGGTCAACTCTGAACCCAAAATAGCAAGGTGGTCGTCTGGCACAACGACCCAACGACGAAAAGTGTCATATTCGCCAGTCGCGCGATCAATCGAGACGCGAATATCGGCCTCTTCATCTCCATAACGCTTGCG
>JBMZTF010000003.1:0-32954 GCA_049623565.1 Litorivicinaceae bacterium | reverse complement strand
GATATTCTCAGAAAAGCGGACCATATCTTTATTGAAGAACTTCGAACGGCTGATCTCTACGACAAAGTATCTCAAGCATTCGCGGTATTTTTGCCAGTCAACTCGGTTGGGGTTGTTGGTGACCAGCGGCGATACGCTCCTGTGATAGCGCTCCGTGCCGTTGAAACAGTTGATTTTATGACCGCGCGGTGGGCCCGCCTGCCGTACGATTTCATCGAAAGGGTGTCGAGTCGAATCATCAATGAGATCGAAGATGTCAGCCGCGTCGTCTATGACGTGAGCTCCAAACCCCCGGCAACTATTGAGTGGGAATAAGAGAGTTTCCAGATATGCCAGACCTCATCCTGCATCATTATTGGCCATCACCGTTTGCGCACAAAATACGACTTGCTCTCGGGTTATCGGGCACTTCATGGAAGTCTGTAGAGATACCTCGGGTGCCGCCTAAGCCTTTATTGATGCCATTGACAGCGGGTTATCGGAGAACTCCAGTTCTGCAGAGCGGGGCGGATGTGTATTGCGATACTCAGAATATCGTGCGTGCGCTCTCTGATTTAACGGGCGACAAACGATTGCTACCTGATGAAACGCGCGGACGGATCCTTGCATTCACTGACTGGGCCGATGGCCCGATTTTCAATTTAGCTGCTAGGGTGGTTCTGACCTCAGCTCTCGATACCGCTCCCCCGGAGTTCATACAGGATCGCGCTGGTCTATATTTCGGCCCGAACTGGACTCCCGAGGGACTGAAATCTCAGTTGCAGGGAGTGATTCTGCAACTCTCGGCATATCTTAGTTTGATCGACCAAGGTTTGGGCGATCGGGGTGGTTTTTTATCGGATCATCTATCGTATGCGGATGTCACAATCTCGTATCTCGCATGGTTTATCCGTGGTCGGTGGAATCAGGGCCCTGAATTCCTCCGGCAGTTTGTAAATATTGAGCGCATCGAGCGTGAGATTCATGAGGCTGTCCGCGACGAATATGAGGATCTGTCAGGGGAAGATGCGCTGGTAATAGCGGAGCGTTCGCGTTCTACCTCACCGTCAGGAGTCTCCGATCAGCGAGGCTTAGCACCACTGAAGCAAGGGATACTTGTTACAGTCAAACCACAAGCTGAGACATCCGACCCTCCTGTCATCGGACGGTTGCGCTACCTGGACCGCGTTCGAGTCTCACTTGACCATCATTCGACCGAGGTTGGGGACGTGGTCGTCCACCTACCAATCGCTGGCTATCAGATCCAGCCTTGTGAGTAATCAAGCCACTGCCCGAGAAAATCTCCACTGCATCCTGTTCATGACCGCTGCGATGGCTGGTTTTGCTGTAGAAGATGCGGTCATAAAGCAGTTGTCGTACTCGATGCCCATTTCTCAAGTATTGATGCTGATCGGGTGTGGTGGTCTGTTGACCTTCGGTGTGACTGCGGCGCTGGCGCGTCTATCCTTACTGACACCTGAAGTCATAACACCCTGGTTCGTGGTGAGGACAGTGTCGGAACTAGCGTCGGCGATTCTGTTTGTGATTGCTATTGTCCACGCCTCACTTTCAACATCCTCCGCCATTCTGCAGGCGACGCCTCTCGCGGTGTCACTGGCGGCCGCGATCTTTCTGAAGCAGCACGTGAGCGTAAGGCAGTGGATCCTCATTGTGATTGGATTCGTTGGCGTATTGTGCGTTATTCAGCCCGGGTTGGCCGGATTTAAGCCGGCCGCGTTGTTTGCCGTCTTGGGAGTCATATTTCTGGCGTTACGCGATGTGATCACGCGGTCTATTTCTGTCTCGATACCGGCAATTGCTGTCTCTTTTTGGGCTTTCTTTGCGTTGTTTATGGCGGGCGTTGTTACCGTCCCCCTCTTTGGGGACTTCGCCCCGATTACATTACAACATCTAGGTTTACTTTTGATCTCAACGGTTGCGGGGACAGGGGCATACATTAGTGTCGTGATGGCTACGCGTGGTGGTGATGTCGCGGTGGTCGCCCCCTTTCGCTACACGCGATTATTGTTCGCTCTCGGACTGGCCGTCATCCTCTTCGACGAGGAAGTGAACGCGATGATGATGTTTGGTAGTAGCCTGATTATCGGATCAGGCATAATCATGATGGTGTCTGGTGGGTTACGCAGGAAGCATATCCACTAAAGCCTTAACGAGAGCTGCGTTGTGTTCTGCGATCTCCCCATCGGGTAACCAGATTCCATTTTCAAAGCCAACACGTACATCGATACCCTCAGAGGCTGCCCTTAAAAGGCAAGGGATCTGTCCCCTTCCAAAGGCACAAATCATTTCGCGTGCAGGTCTCAAGTGCGAAGACAACTGGTCTCTGAAAGCTAGAAACGGGTCAAGCTGATCCGGTGTACTCTCCTGGTTTGCAGAATATTTACCGAGAACATAAAGCACTTCGAGTGACTTCGTTTGAATAATATTCCGATCAACCAGTGACGCCAGTAATTGGTAATCGTCGGCATCATAGAGAATGAACTGCACTCGGCTTTTACCCAGTAGTTGCTCAAAAAATGGTTGAAGCGCTTTCGGATCTTGAGACCTGAGGATCTCTCGGATCGCAACAGATACCCAGGGTACTTTGATTCGCGAGAGCAGGTCGATCTGCGCGTCAGATTCATAAATGCCGGCCGCCTCAGATGTGACTTGTACCTCGAGGTCCGGTATACGATTGCCTAGGGTTTCTATCAAGCACTCGTAGCGTTCGACATCCAGTAGATGAGTATGTTCGGTTGTACGAATATGCGCATGGAGGCCACGCGCACCTGCATCAAAACAAGTAACAGCGGTCTCTACTAGTTCCGAGTCAGTGACTGGGACAGCAGGGTGGTCCTGTGCCGTTTTGCGAGCACCGTTTGGTGCAACCATGATAAACGTCATGCCGCGCGTTCCCTATGTCCACTGACTTCACCGAGTGCGAGAGATATTTTCTCGGTGATCACTTGGATGTCAGAAGCTTGAACAATGAACGGGGGTGCGAGCAATACATGATCACCTGACTGGCCATCAATCGTTCCAGACATTGGATAACACATTAAGCCATGAGCCATGGCGGTTTTCTTGATTTGCGCTGCTATCTTTAGATTCGGATCAAGCGCGGCCTTTGTTTCTTTGTCGACGACGAGCTCGATACCGACGAATAACCCACGGCCCCGAATGTCACCGACCCATGGGTGAGACGTGAGTGCGTCCTTAAGAGAGGCTTGTAATGTTATTCCCATCGATCGCACGTGCTGCATCATTCCGGGTTTTGTAAGTTCTTCCATCACAGCGAGTCCGGCAGCGCATGCGGTGGGGTGTCCCATATAGGTGTGCCCGTGTTGAAAAAACCCGGAACCACCAACGATCGCCTCAAATATGATGCTCTGGCATAGCATCGCGCCAATTGGCTGTATTCCAGCGCCCAATCCTTTCGCGATACAGAGAATATCAGGTTTCACCTGGTCATGATCGCAGGCGTAAAGCTGGCCCGTCCGGCCCATTCCGCACATCACCTCGTCAAGGATTAAAAGCACCCCGTACTGATCACAAATTTCGCGAATACGGGTGTAGTAGCCCTCGACCGCTGGCACGGCACCCATCGTCGCCCCGACCACGGGTTCGGCAATGAATGCCGCGACTTGGGTATCACCAATACGCAGAATTTCTAGCTCAAGCTCATTTGCGACCCGCTGTCCGTATTCAAAGGGTGTCTCGCCAGCCTCTGCCCAACGGTAGAAGTGGCATGGGCTGATATGACTCATGTGTGTTGGAAGTAGTGGCTCAAATTGTCGACGCCGCCATTGGTTTCCACCGCTACCCAAGGCCCCAAGAGTGTTGCCATGATAGCTCTGGCGGCGGCCAATCACATGAGTTCGATCAGATTGCCCAATCTCGACGAAGTACTGACGCGCGAGTTTTAGTGCTGCCTCGACTGCCTCACTACCTCCGGAAACGAAATACACGTGCTCAAGTCCAGCTGGTGCTTGGTCAGTAAGTACATGAGCAAGTTTTTCTGCAGGTTCTGAAGTGAAAAACCCTGTGTGAGCAAATGCCAATTGCTGCATTTGTTCACACACTCGATCAATGACCCGTCGCGGCGTATGGCCAAGACAACTTACCGCTGCGCCACCGCAGGCGTCGAGATATCGATTGCCAGCGGAATCGATAAGATAGATTCCGTCGCCGGCAACCGCTGTGGGAAGCGATACGCGAGGGGCTCGACCAAAAACGGCATGAGAAGTGGCCACTTATACCTCCTTCGAACGACGTGTTCGTTGTGACCATCCGACGATCAAGAGTACGAATAATGCTGGTAAGTACATCCATTCCTTCATGAGTCGGTTTGTCTGCTCAACAGCAAAATTAGTGATTTGAACAGGAGTATCCCCATAGAAATCAAAGCGCTGCATCGTCTGGAAATTTTCGGTGCCCGGGAAGGGCTCATCTAAAAGAATGTTTGATTCGTCTGCGCGCGCAAGAATACCTTCGCCGTCAAGAGCGCTTGACAGCGATAGCGATTCCTTCGCCTCAACGAGAAGTATCAACTGTGTGGTTTGGTCGGGGTTATCAAAATCTGGGCCCTCGATTGTGAGTCGCACTTGTCCTCCCAAATCCGATCGATCGAGGGTGGCGCTATCGGCTGCAAACGAGGCCCAAGGCTCCTGGATTTGATCGAGCCAATAGCCGGGTCGGACTAGTGTGAATGCGATTAGCAGCAGTGCAGCTGTCTCCCACCAACGTGACTTGACGAGCCAATATCCCTGGGTAGCTGCCCCGAACAACATCATGGCGCCCGCGGCTATGAAAAATATACTGATGCCTTCAATCCAAGTGACATCGATCAGCAGTAGATCGGTGTTAAAAATAAAAATAAACGGCAGGACTGCGGTCCGGATATCGTAGGCGAATCCTTGCACACCTGTTCGGATAGGATCACCTTGGCTAATGGCAGCCGCGGCAAAGGCAGCCAGACCAACAGGTGGAGTATCGTCGGCTAGGATTCCGAAGTAGAAAACAAACAGGTGTACAGCGATCAGTGGCACGATTAGCCCTGATTGCCCACCAACACTGACGATAACGGGGGCCATCAGCGAAGAGACAACGATGTAGTTCGCGGTGGTCGGTAGCCCCATACCTAAGATCAAAGACATCAATGCGACCAGTAGAAGCATCAATATAAGACTTCCGCCCGAGAGTGCTTCAACGAGTTCGCCGATGACTTGGTGTGCACCGGTGAGGGAGACGGTTCCGATGATGAGGCCTGCTGCTGCGGTTGCGACAGCGATACTGATCATATTTTGAGCGCCCTGGATCATCCCCGAAACTGCGCCACGTGCGCCGTTGTTCCAATGTGTGTAAGTCCACCGTTGTCCTCTGAAATATTCTTTTAGGGGCTCTTGCGTGAGGATGATGAACAAGATGGCCATAGTTCCCCAAAAAGCCGAGAGCGAGGGTGATAAACGTTCTATCAATACACACCACAACAAGACGACTATGGGGACCAGGAAATGGAGCCCCTGTAGAAGAATTTCACGGGCAGGGGTGTCGTGAATTGACGGGTCATCTGCTAACAAATCTACGGGGTCTCTGCTTCTTGCTGCTACCTTTATCGTCATCAAATAACATGACAAAAATATTACGACAGCGGTCGGGATCGTGGCCTCCGGTAACACGTATTGTGTCCAACCAAAGAGAAGGTGGACAAGAATCCCAAGGAAACCAAAACCGAGAAATCCAGCAATCAGACCACCTAGCTTCTGTGCAAGTGGCAGGGCGCGTGATGACCTCTCAGAGCCCTCTAGGCCTAGTTTTAATGCTTCAAGATGCACGATATACATCAATCCGATATAGGATACGATTGCTGGAAGCACAGCGTGGGTTATCAGTTCCAGATAGGAGATACCAGTGAATTCAGCGATTAGGAAGGCGGCTGCTCCCATCACTGGTGGGGTTAGCTGCCCGTTCGTGGACGCGGCCACCTCCACCGCGCCTGCTTTTTCGGGTGTCAGGCCAGTTTTTTTCATCAATGGAATAGTGAACGTACCTGTCGAGACTACGTTTGCAATCGATGAGCCGGAGTAGATTCCCGAGAGACCAGACGCGACTACAGCGGCCTTAGCTGGGCCTCCACGCATATGGCCCAGCAAGGCGTAAGCCAGCCGTATGAAGAAAATTCCGGCGCCCGCTTTCTCTAGCAGGGCGCCAAACAATACAAACAGGAAAATCATCGACGACGCAACACCGAGAGCGACGCCGAATACACCTTCGGTCTGCATCCAAAAATGCCACAAAGCTTTGTTTAACGAAGCTCCCTTCCATTGAACAGTCTCGGGCATGAAACTTTGGTCGCCAAAAAACACATAAAACAAGAAAAATGAGCAGACTAGGAGAAGGGGTAGTCCGAGGCAGCGGAAGAGTGCGAGTGCCAGACACAACATACCAATGGCAGAGATCCACAGATCACTCGTCGTTGGGAGTCCGGCCCGGTCGGAAATTTGGTCTTTCAGAATCAGAAGATAGAGACATGACGTTACCGCAATCATGGCAGCGGCGTAGTCATACCAGGGAATTATTTGCTGAGACGGATTCTTTCTCAACGGAAACACAAGCATGGCGAGAGCAAGCGCGAAAGCCAGGTGGATTTGACGAATTTCCTGGTTGTTAAATACGAGGCTTAGCCCGGTCCATTCGGTCAATACGAAAGGAATGACCGAGGCTACATATAGCTGAAACAAAGACCATAAGAAGCACAATGTTAGGGTCAATGCCCGTGCACTGCCGAGTGTGGAAAGGCAATGATCTTCTTCGATAGATAGAGATTGTTTGGTGCTCATGTAGGTTCGCGCTAGTAAGTTAGAGGGGGCATATGCCCCCTCAGCGATAGCTGGTTATCACTTCCAGCCGCGTTCTTTGTAGTACTTCATTGCACCGGGGTGGATGGGTGCGGAGAGTCCATCACTGATCATTTGCTTCTCGTCGAGATTAGCAAACGCGGGGTGGAGCTTTTTGAAGTCTGCGAAGTTATCAAAGACCGCTTTTACAACTGTGTAGACTACGTTGTCAGCGATCTTTGCTGAAGTTACAAAAGTCGCCCCAACACCGAATGTTGTTGTGTCATTCGGATTATCTTTGTACATCCCGCCAGGGACGGTTGCGACACGGTAGAAAGCATTGTCAGCGACAAGCTTATCAATCGGGGCACCTTTGACAGATACGAGACGAACGTCACAGCTATTTGTCGCTTCTGTGATTGCCGCAGCGGGGTGACCGATCGTATAAATCATCGCGTCGATCTTGCCGTCGCAGAGCGCCTGAGCCATCTCAGAGCCCTTAAGTTCGGCTGCAACCGCGAAATCACTCATCTTCATGCCAAATGCATCCATGACAACTTCCATGGTTGCGCGCTGGCCCGAGCCCGGGTTACCTACGTTGACCTTAAGGCCCTTCAGATCCTCAAACTTCTTTACGTTATTGAACGATTTGCCTCGAACGAGCAGCGTGAATGGTTCGGGATGCACCGAGAACACGGCACGAAGGTCTGTGAATGCCCCCTGATCCTTAAATTTTGATGTTCCGTTGTATGCGTGATACTGCCAGTCAGACTGAGCGACGCCAAATTCTAGTTCTCCGGCGCGGATTGTATTGATGTTGTAGACAGATCCACCGGTTGATTCAGCCGAGCAACGAATACCGTGCGTTTTACGATCCTTGTTGACCAGACGGCAAATTGCGCCACCCGTTGGGTAGTACACGCCAGTCACGCCGCCGGTACCAATTGAGATGAATTGTTGAGCCTGTACTGCACCGGCAGTCAACCCAAACGCGGCAACAGATGCTAGAGCGAAGTGTTTAATCTTCATGGATATACTCCTTATTGTCGTACTTTTATGTCCTTATAAGACGATCGAAACTATCACCGAGTCGGTGGGCGATCGCAAACTTTGTGGTACGATTGTGTCGAATTCATTCGTAGTTTTATTTTTTCGAAACGTTTGTTTCGATGGTGATTCATGAATATCCACGCCATACGAGCTAAAATCGAGGGCTGTCCGCCGACTCAGCAACGCGTCGGTAGGTTCATGTTACGTCATGGCCCTGATGTCCCATTTCTGAGTGTCAGGAAGCTGGCGGCATGCTCGGGGGTCACCCCGTCGACTGTGATGCGGTTGATCAAATCCCTACGAATAGACAGCTATAACAGCCTTCAAACCATTTTTCGGAAAGAGTTCTTGGGCCCCTCTGAGGTAAATACATCGCCTAAAGAAAGTGATCACGAGCACTCTTCTAGGGTCGCGTTAGGTAGCGTATTTGGTCGACAGAAGCGCGAACAACTAGACCGCATTGCTCGTTTAATATTCCAATCACCGTGTCATGTCGCTGGTTTTCGAAGTGCCTACAGTCTGTCGCATTATCTTGCGTATCTTCTCAATATGATCCAGCACAACGTATTTCTTGTACCTAATTCAGAGAGTGCCGCGTTTGATCATTTGATGCTGGCTAGACCAGACCATGTACTCGTGATTTTTTCAACGCATCCTTATGCGGCCCAATCTATCAAGGTCGCGAAGATGGCCAAAGAAACCGGGATTCGGATTGTGGCGGTGACCGATAGTTCCCAGTCACCTCTGTGCGCTCTTGCCCATGAAGTGGTCGTGATGGATCAAATTTCTATGAACTATATTCCGACCAGAATTTCATTTTTCGCGTGGATTGAATACCTCGTTGAGACTGGTTGTGGTCTGCAAGATCGAAGATCGCGTCGAGAACTGAAGCACTTCAGAGATCAGATGGAGAAACTATCCGGATACTGGTCCCCTGATGACCCTGTCGAGGGTAAACAAACCACGCGGTGGGAAGGTGAGGTGTGACGAGTTATTTATTTTTGGGGGGCGCTATTGCCTGTGAGGTGGTTGGAACGTTGTTGCTTCCCGCGACTCAGAATTTTACTCGGGTGGTGCCGACCATCACCATGATCGGTTGCTACGCCGTTGCATTTTATTGTCTCACTTTTGCGATCAGAGATATTCCGATTGCAATTGTTTACGCTATCTGGAGTGGGATTGGAGTGTTCTTGATCGCTGTATTTAGTGCGTTCTTTTACAGCCAACTTCTGCAATGGCAAGCTCTTGTCGGACTCGCGTTGATCATTGCGGGAGTGGTCCTTGTAAATTTATTCAGTTCGCCGTACACGGGTTAAACGATTTCTCTGAGTGCGTTATCTAAAATCGAGACAGTGCGGTCAATATTCATTAATTTATCCATCCCAAATAGGCCGATTCGGAAGGTTTGAAAATCAGCAGATTCCCCGCACTCAAGGGGGACGCCGGCTGCAATCTGTAGCCCGACATTAGCAAATGCGCTCCCGTTTTTTAGTTCAGCTCGGTCCGTATGAGAGACAATTACCGTTGGTGATTTGAATCCTTCTGCCGCGAGACTCTTAAATCCATGACCTTCAACGGATTGGCGAACTTGACGACCCAGCTCGATCTGTCGGATTTTGAGTTCGTCAAAGCCAACGTCTGCCATTTCGTTGTAGGTCTCAAGGAAACCCGCGAGGCCGTCTGTCGGCATCGTCGCATGGTATGCATGGCCGCCACCTAGGTAGGCACCCATGACGCTGTGCCATTTTTTGAGGTCCAGCGCAAAGCTGTCAGATGCAGCGGTTTCTAGCCGCGCCAGTGCACGCTCTGACAACATCACGATCCCAGCACACGGAGTCGAGGTCCAACCTTTTTGTGGTGCCGTGATCAGAACATCGATACCCAATCTCTCCATATCCGCCCACAGGGCGCCAGCCGCGACACAATCGAGAACGACTAGGGCGCCAACCTCATGGGCCGCCACTGCCAATGCTTCAATGTAGCTATCCGGCAACAGCATCCCGGCTGATGTCTCGACCTGTGGAGCAATCACAAGATTGGGCCTCTCCACCCGAATCTGTGCGCAAACCTCTTCAGCGGGTACCGGTGAAAATTGTTGATCAGCCGCCGCCGTATCGGGACATGCTTTTGCGACCTCGGCATGCGCGGGCGATACTCCTTGATCGAAAATTTGAGTCCAACGGAAACTAAACCAGCCGTTTCTGACGACGAGAACCTTTTGGTCTTTGGCCAATTGGCGCGCTACAGATTCCATCGCAAATGTTCCACCACCGGGAACTATGACACAGGACGGTGCCTTGTAGACCGATACCAAGCCCTCATGCAGCCCGCGCATCACATCTTGAAATGGCTGGGACATGTGATTCATTGAGCGATCGCTGAACACGACTGAATATTCGAGTAATCCGTCTGGGTCGATCTTTGGATATATTGTCGACATCGTTTGATATCCTGTGTCTCGCGCGGGTAGCCAGAGTTTGCAGGAAACCCGATTCAAAGGAGGTCGTCAACCGACTGGTCGTCGAGGAGCCCGATGATGCTGAGTAATTTTAGCGAAGAAGATCTGAGCTTTATGCGTAGGGCACTGCAGCTAGCCGAGCACGCGGCACGGCTTGGTGAAGTACCCGTTGGCGCTGTTTTAGTGAAGAACGGATTGATTATTGGGGAGGGCTGGAACGCACCGATTTGTAACCATGACGCGAGCCATCATGCCGAGGTTGCAGCAATCCGCGATGCCTGTAGCGCGGTTCACAACTATCGGCTTCCTGACACAACTCTTTATGTCACCCTGGAGCCATGTACTATGTGCTTCGGTGCGATCGTCCATGCCCGCATTGGACGCATTGTATTTGCGGCAAAAGAACCGAGAGCAGGGGTTTTGGAGTCACAGTTACAATTGCCTAAGGCCTCGTTCTATAACCATCACATTAGAGTTCAAGGTGGCTTGTGTGCTGATGAATCGGCAACACTTCTAACACAATTCTTCCGAGCTCGACGGGGAACTTCGTCGGCAGTCCCCGAGTAAAAAACCCACCGAAGACTCCGGAGATGCGGTCGGCTCTGCTAAACTCTCGTTTTTGAATTTTCGATCGAATCAAGGACCGATTGACATGCTCATTCTGCAGGGAGGACATGCCCTCTCCCCGTTCCGTATTCAGTCACTCATCAATCGCGCGAAAGCAGTTGGAATCGATATTCAAGACTTGGTCTGCACGTATCTTTTTTTCGTGATCGGCGAAGTCAGAGATGCAGATAAATTGAAGCAATTGCTTGATGCCATGCCACTTTCGCTGAGATCAGGTCGGGTCATTTTGCCGCGGTCAGGCACGACATCGCCATGGAGCTCAAAAGCTACCGAGATCGCTAAGAACTGTGGTTTTGATGGCGTGACGCGGATTGAGCGGGGCGTCCATATGATGACTTCCGGTTCGGTATCTGATGCTGAGAGAGTAATTATCAATGGACTAATTTCAGATCCGATGATGGAAGATGTTCTGGATCAACTACCCACAGATACCTTTTTTAACTCGGGTGAGCCGGCGCCTTTGGGAATCGTGACCTTGGGTTCGGATCCAATTGGCGCATTGAAAAACGCAAACGCTGTGTATGGGTTGGCTTTATCGGATGATGAAATTGAGTATCTGAAGAATGCGTACGCCAGACTTGGTCGTGATCCAACTGATGTAGAGTTAATGATGTTTGCCCAGGCAAACTCGGAGCATTGCCGGCACAAGATATTCAATGCCTCTTGGACACTTGACGGGGAAGATCAGCCAAAAAGTTTGTTTCAGTGGATCAGGAACACACACGAGGTCGCGCCAGATAGAGTTTTGTCTGCGTATTCTGATAACGCTGCTGTGGTGCAAGGTCCGACTGTAGAACGTTTTTTAGTGAATCCATACACGCATTGTTACCAGCCTGTAGAGGAACCAGTCCACCTCGTAATGAAGGTCGAGACGCACAACCACCCAACCGCGGTCTCTCCGAACCCAGGGGCGTCCACTGGGGCCGGTGGTGAAATTCGAGACGAGGGGGCGACAGGCCGGGGTGCCAAGCCAAAAGCTGGTTTGACCGGGTTTAGTGTTAATTATCTGCGAATCCCGGGTTTTGAAATGCCGTGGGAACGGGACCTGCCAATGCCGAGCAAATTGGCAACATCTCTGCAGATTATGCTCGAGGGTCCCATTGGTGGGGCCGCGTTCAACAACGAGTTTGGGCGTCCTAATCTGAATGGCTATTTCAGAACCTACGAGGCGTTCGAGGAGACGGGGATCGGCACACGTCGTCGCGGTTACGTCAAGCCCATTATGATAGCCGGTGGCATCGACTCAATCGCTGACGGGCAGGTGGAAAAAAAGCCGTTTCCCGCAGGAACGCCCCTGGTAGTGCTTGGTGGCCCAGCGATGCTAATTGGTTTGGGGGGTGGGGCCGCGAGCTCAGCTGGCGAGGGTACCTCAGGCAGCGATTTGGATTACGCATCTGTCCAGCGAGCCAATCCAGAGATGGAGCGTCGCTGCCAGGAAGTTATCGACCGTTGTTGGCTCCGTGGCGAAGGCAATCCGATCGTCTTTATCCACGACGTGGGAGCGGGTGGCTTGTCAAACGCTTTACCTGAGCTGGTCAAAGATGGAGGGGTCGGGGCTAACTTCTCGATGGATTGGATCCCATCAGCGGATCCATCGTTGTCGCCATTAGCGCTGTGGTGTAACGAATCACAAGAGCGATACGTGTTGGCGGTTGACCCGGCAAAGCTCGATGAATTTGAGGCGATCTGTGCACGCGAGCGCTGTCCGCACGCGGTCGTTGGTCATGCACATGACACACCGCATTTGTCGGTCGCTAAAACAGGTGAATTGACTGCCCCAGTCGATCTGCCCGTAGATGTGCTCTTTGGCAACCCTCCGAAGATGCATCGTGATGTCTCGACGCTCACAGTGCATTTGGAGCCAGCAGCGTTCTCGAATACTCAATTTTCAGAGTTGGCGCATCATGTCTTGCGTCATCCCACGGTGGCCTCAAAAAATTTCCTGGTCACTATCGGAGATCGGACGGTCTCGGGTCTTGTCTATCAGGATCAGATGGTTGGGCCGTGGCAGGTTCCTGTGGCCGATTGCGCCGTCACACATTCTGCAATCGGCTCAGTCACCGGGGAGGCGATGGCGATGGGTGAGCGCACGCCGCTTGCTATTGTTGATGCGGGTGCCTCGGCCCGTATGGCGGTCGCTGAAACATTAATGAATATGGCCGGCACCGCCATAGGGCCTGTCAGTCAGATCAAACTGTCCGCGAACTGGATGTGTGCGGCCGGAACCGAGGGTGAAGACGCACGTCTTTATGAGGCTGTAAAAGCCGTTGGTGGTGAGTTTTGCCCAGCGCTTGGTGTATGTATCCCGGTTGGCAAAGATTCGATGTCGATGAAGACACGTTGGAGGGATGCTACGGGTACACATGAGGTGATCGGCCCAATGTCACTCATCTGCTCAGGATTTTCACCTGTTAACGACGTCGAGAGAACAACAACCCCATTGTTGCGAGGACAGGATTCATCACTGGTTGTGATTGATCTTGGACAACAGCGAATGGCCGGATCCATTGCATGTGAAGTCACCTCACAGTTTGGGGATATTCCCCCAGACATAACACCTCACGACCTCAAAGCGTGTTTTGATTTGATTCAAACGTTGCTAGGCGATGGACGGTTACTCGCCTATCACGATCGTTCGGATGGGGGACTGCTGGCGACGGTCTCTGAGATGCTATTTGCATCAAGGCTAGGTTTGAATGCCCAGACTCCTGAGGATGTTGATCCAATTACGTTTTGGTTTAATGAAGAAATTGGTTGCGTGATCGAGATCTCAAACTCAGATCTTGAGGCGGTCATCAACGAGTGCACCGGAGCAGGCCTTTCGGTTCACGTTCTTGGTGAGCTAGACCCGTCAGATTCTTTATTAATCACCCAAAACGGCCAAGTGCTCCTGAACGAAAGCCGCACGGCTCTCCAACAGTCATGGTCAGCGGTCAGTTTTGCGATGGCAAGATTGCGTGATAATCCAGAGTGTGTTGATCAAGAAGCGCTCCACATCACGCGCGTTCACAAGGGCCTCAATTCAGCGGTCTTTCCAGCGACGGCTCAAATCCCACAGACACGTCGCGTAATGCAATCACGTCCACGTGTCGCAATCTTGCGTGAGCAGGGCGTTAATGGTCAAAATGAGATGGCTTATGCGTTTGATCACTGTGGCTTCGAGGCTGTTGATTTGCACATGTCGGATCTCTTCAGTGGCCAGCAGTCTCTTGAATCCTTCGACGCGCTGGCCGCCTGCGGCGGATTTAGCTATGGCGATGTATTAGGTGCGGGTTCAGGCTGGGCACGTTCTATTCTTTTTAACGACGAGCTGTCAGTGATGTTTAAGGCATTCTTCCATCGTGAAAATACGGTATCGCTAGGTATCTGTAATGGATGCCAGATGATGGCTCAGCTTGCACCACTTATACCTGGCGCGGATCATTTTAGACAAATGACTCAAAACGTATCGCAGCAGTTTGAAGCACGTTTGACGCTTGCTACACTTCCGCCGAGCCGCTCAGTGTTATTGAGAAATCTTGAGGGAACCCGGTTCCCGATCGCTGTCGCGCATGGTGAAGGTCGATTCCAACACACAGTCACCGAGGTCAAATCACTAGCCGAGTCAGGGCTGACGAGTTTGATTTATACCGATGATCAGGGGCGTGAAGAGACACTGTACCCAGGGAATCCAAACGGGTCCGCTTCAGGTCTTGCTGGTCTTTGTTCTGAAGATGGTCGGGTCACAATTATGATGCCGCACCCTGAGCGTGTTGTTTTGCGGCCTCAGTTATCTTTCGCGCCGACCGGCACTGCGCGATTCACTCCGTGGATGGGCCTTTTTGATAACGCGTGGCGTTTTGTGACGGGCAGGTGAGGTTACGATGGATTGGGTTGGTGTCGATCCACTCCAACAAGTGGTCAGTCGAGGTGAGGCGATGGATTTGATTCCATGGTTGTCGATTCGGTGGCAGACAACATGCCCTTGTTCTGGTCATTACTTCTGGTGGGATGGTGACGGATTGGCGTTGAAGTCCGCTGAATTTGATTTGCGTTCACGTGTTCATGTCGATTTTGTCCACGGATCGCAGGCGCGTCGTATCAAAGCTGCCACCGGGGAAGCTTTAACACGGGCGGTGGGTTGTCAAAAAGGATTACGCCCCTCAGTTATCGACACAACCGCTGGTCTCGGCGGGGACCTTAGTGTTCTGGCAAATTTGGGCTGCAAGGTCCTCGCGATGGAGCGAGATCCAGTAGTGGCAGCTTTACTGGTAGATGCACTGCGACGTGCTGAGGAAGCGGAAATCGGGTGGTGTGATCGTCTCCGATTTAGGTACGCCGATAGCGCACAGGTGGTCTCGCGCGTTTCACACGGTGTCATCTATCTTGATCCGATGTTTCCTAAAGAACGTAAGGCGGCTGCGTCATTTTCAATGCGGGTCTTACAGGAACTCGACCAGACCACTTATGATCCGGATCGACTGTTGGAAGCAGCACTTGATTCTGACGCAGCACGGGTTGTCGTAAAGCGTCCCATTAAGGCAGATTTTCTGGGCGGGTGCAGGCCGTCGTCGCAACTCAAAGCCAAAACAGTACGCTTTGATCTATATCCAAAACGTAAGCTGAGCATCGAAGACTGTGCGTCTTTCGGGGAGGTGATTGAGACATGATGGATTGGAGTCAGTTGCTCTCAACCGCGCGAATTGATCAGGAGGGGAAATGGGCGCCGCAGCTGTCAGGTGATGAACGGAGCCAGTGGCAGCGTGATCATGACCGATTAATTTTTTCAGGTGCATTTAGACGCTTGGCGGTTAAAACACAGGTTCACTCACTATCGGATAATGATCATGTGCATACTCGCCTGTCGCATTCTCTCGAAGTCGCGTCTGTCGGGCGATCCTTAGGCGCTAGGCTGGGGCATTGGATGCGTGATGAAGGTTTGTTATGCGAGACATACTCAGGATCTGGCGTGGGCGCGTTGGTTCAAGCAGCCTGTCTCGCTCACGACATTGGTAATCCTCCCTTCGGCCATGCCGGAGAACGAGCGATTCGTCAATTTTTTGAGGCACACCCCGAATATCTGACCGGTTTATCCCATGCTGAGCGATCAGATCTGACCGGCTTTGAAGGGAATGCACAAGGATTCCGTTTAATTACATGCCTTGAGCGCCATTGGCTCGACGGTGGGATGCGGTTGACAGCCGCTACCCTCGGCAGTTTCATCAAGTACCCATTTGCTGCAGATTCTACCCCTGGCCGGATCAAGCAGAAGCACGGGGTCAATCAGGCCGAGTTACCTTTTATGCGGGTATTAGCCTCTCACCTCGGATTGGTTGAGTTAATGCCCGATGTCTGGGCACGCCATCCCCTGGTTTACGTGGTAGAGGCGGCAGATGATATTTGCTACGCGTTGATTGATCTCGAGGACGCAGTTGAACTCGGTCATCTCGACTACGAAGAAGTCTCATCGTTGATGAAAGAGCTGGTGGACCGAGGTGCGAGGCGGAATCTGTATGAACAGCTACTTGATGATTCGGAAGCAAAATTAGAGCTCCTACGTTCTGCAGCGATTGATGCTCTGGTCCATGAGGCCGAGGCACGATTCCAATCCCACTATGATGCGATCATTAGCGGAACCTTTGATGAAGAGTTACTAGACTGGCGCCGAGCGTCTGCGGGTGAGGTAATTGAGCGAGCAAAGAATCTGGCACAAGAGCGTGTATATGTCGATCTGACCAAACAGTCTTGTGAGGGCCAGGGTGGAAGACTGTTGGATACTCTGTTATCGCATCTAATTGACGGCGTTGAAGCGCTCGCGAATGCCGGCGGGGACGGGACCGATATCAGCCCAAAGGCCCGAGATGCGGTCGAACGGCTCGGAAAGTACAGGCCCCGACCTAATGACTCAAAGTATCAGCGTCTCCTGCGGGTAACTGATTACGTCTCAGCCATGACCGACCGTTATCTGGCTCGGCTTGTGGATGATCTCGTGCGGCTTGGTTATTTCGATAGTGCCTCCTGAAGAAAATCTCTGACATAGTCTGCGATGATAGGTTGGGCCTCTGCGGTCGGGTGGAGCCCATCGTCTTGAAAGAGTTCGCGTCGCAGCGCCACCGGCTTGAGAAAAAAAGGTAAGTAGGCGACACGCGTGTCTTCAGCGACCTTATCCTGAGCGTCTCGGAACGCGCGGACAAATGGACCACCATAGTTTCTTGGGAGTTCAATACCTGCGTAAAGGACCTTTGCACCGGAATTGGCGGCCAGCTTGAACATCGCTCTAAGATTATCTTGCATCGTCTTTAATGGTAGTCCCCGTAGTCCATCATTGGCGCCGAGTGCGATAAGAATAGCGTCAGGTTGATGACGCTCGAGCAGGCCGGGTAGCCGTGACAGTCCGCCAGTGGTTGTTTCGCCTGAGATCGAGGCGTTTAAAATTTGACCATTTGTCCCCAATATCCCCGTGGGGTTAGCGGCAAGATGATCGACCCAGCTTTGACCGCGGTCGAGCCCATAGCCTGCACTGAGACTGTCGCCGACGACCAGGAGCGTCGGGGCCCCTGCCGCTGGCGTGATAAAACTCAACCACAGGAAAATTGCTCGCAATGTCTGCACAACCAGTCCTTCATGTTCGTAACGTGTCACATGGGTTTGAAGACCAAAGTGGTCAACGTTTGTCAGTTTTGAATTCCCTCGAACTGAAGATCAACCCAGGTGATAGTGTAGCGATTGTCGGACCGTCAGGCTCGGGTAAGAGCACGTTATTGTCTTTTTTGGCTGGCTTGGATATCCCTGAAACAGGCGAAATTCTATTCAAAGGTAATGATTTTAGTTCATTAACCGAAGACGAACGGGCGGTGATTCGTCGTGGTCGGATTGGGTTTGTTTTCCAGAGCTTTCAATTGCTGCAGGGCCTTACAGCCCTTGAAAACGTGATGCTTCCGCTCGAGCTGACGGGACTGTCTGTCGCCGATGCGAGACAGCGAGCATTTGACTGGCTCGGGCGAGTTGGCCTCGGAGCACGGATTAATCACCGGCCCCGGATGCTGTCGGGTGGTGAGCAGCAACGTGTAGCTGTCGCCAGAGCATTCGTAAACGAGCCGGCACTCTTATTCGCCGATGAGCCCACCGGTAATCTTGATAGAGGAACCGGTGATGCTGTGTCTGAACTACTGTTTGAACTTAACAAGGAAACAGGAGCCACGCTGGTCCTTGTGACCCACGACGAGCGTCTCGCTGCCCGATGTCAGCGCATGTTACATCTTGAGGATGGGCAACTTACTGAGGTCGCTGCATGATCGCGCTGCGTCTTTTGTGGCGGGAGTTTGTCAGTGGTCAACTGAGCCTGCTTGCGATCGCCTTGGTTGTCTCTGTCGCTGCGATGACGACAACGGAAGTACTAACTGACCGCATCGATCGCGCTATGCGCGCAGATGCTGCAGCCCTTCTCGGTGGTGACCTAAAACTCAGAGGGCCGCGACCAATCGATCCCGACTGGTTGGCTGAAGCGGATGTTTTGGGTGTGTCGGCGACCGAGACGATTGAGTTTCCGTCGGTGATAGGCAGTCAGTCAAACTTTGAATTGACTGGATTGAAGATCGTGACAGATGGTTACCCGCTGAAAGGGAAGCTTGAAATTGCAGATAGCCGCGCGGGTGCGGGATACCCCGCATCGGGAATCCCTGCGCCAGGAACTGCGTGGGCGGATCCGCAGTTAGTATCGAAGCTTGATATCGATGTAGGCGATACGGTTTCTGTTGGAGAAATTGAGCTAGAGATCACCCAGATATTGGTGTTTGAGCCGGATCGAGGTGGTTCGTTTGTTTCACTTACGCCGCGTCTCCTGATGAATCAAGCTGATCTCGCAGACTCGCAATTGATCCAGCCTGGTAGCAGGGTCCGTTACATCACATTATTCGCGGATGGTGACCTTGAGCGATTTAAGACGTTTATTGAGCCGAGGCTTGATATCAGTCAACGTCTCCGTGGCGTTGTTGATGGTCGGCCTGAAGTCGGTAGTGCGCTAGCGCGGGCGACCACTTATTTGTCATTGGCAGGTCTCCTCACTGTTTTATTATCAGGGGCCGCGATCGCCATGACAGCTAACCGTTGGGCCTCGGACCACATTGCCGATAGCGCATTGTTTCGAACCTTTGGATTGAGTGGCCTCGAGGCCTTGTTCATCTTTACGGCTGAGCTCACTGCCCTTGCCGGCTTAGCGAGCGGACTGGGGGTTTTATTGGGTTACGGGCTGCAAATCGCGCTCGTTGACAGCATTGCTGGACTGTTGACGATCAGTCTTCCTGAGCCAAGCATAAAACCTGCGATTCTTGGTCTGCTGACCGGTTTTGTGACGCTCTTTGGTTTTGCAGCCCCCGCCTTGATTATGCTCGCCAACGTGCCACCGATTCGGATTCTCAAACGTGACTACCACGTCTCGGGGCTTGGTCAATTTGGCCGTTACGGGTTCGCGTTGCTTGCGATCGGAGTCCTAGGATTTTTATATAGTGATGATTTGTTGCTGACCGGATGGGTCGTACTGGCGGTTGTAATATTGGTCGGTCTCGTCACTATTATGGGGCGGTTGGTGATCCGAGGTCTCGGACCACTCGAGCGGTTGGGTCCTGCCTGGCGTTTTGGTATTCAGCAGCTTGCTAGAGATCCGCAGGCATCAGGCGGTCAGTTGATGGTGTTTGCTATGACAGCGCTGGCGATTGGGATGGTTGCGTTGATTCGGTTTGATTTGATTACGACTTGGGAAACACAGGTGCCTGAGGACGCCCCAAATACGTTTGCCTTGAATATTACAGATCAAGACCAGGCGAACTTTGTACAGACCGTGGTGACCCGAGGCGGTGATCTTGCTCCGTTATATCCAATCGTCCGTGGTCGCCTGGAGACGGTGAATGGAATTCCGTTGGTTGAGCACTTGGCAGGTACTGATCCCCCAGGATCAGTGCGACGCGAACTCAGTTTGACGGAGTCAGAGGTCCTTGGTCGGGACAACCAAATCGATCGTGGTCGCTTTTTCACAGAGAGCGATGGTCCGGGTTTGGTGACGGTCGAATCAAAGCTGTTCGATGAGCTCGATTTAGAACTCGGTGATGTGATTCAGTACACCATCGGCCCCGATCGCATTGCTGCGGAGGTTATTGGTTCTCGGGTTGTGCAGTGGGACTCGATGTTGCCCAACTTTTTTATGATCTTTTCTCCGGGCACTCTTGAGCCGTTTGAGTCTACGCGCCTGACCAGCATGCGGCTCCCCAACCCCTCACAGGACACAGCCGCAATTAGCAGAGCGTTCCGTCAGGTCACAATGTTGTCGGTTGACGCTATTTTGAATCAGATTCGCGGCATTTTAGATCGGGTGTCACAGGCGGTCAGTGTGGTGTTGTACTTCGTGCTTGTGGGCGGGGTCCTGGTGTTGGCGGCCAGTATTCAGACATCACTTCCTGAGCGTCGAAAAGAGTCTGCGATTCTTCGAAGCCTCGGTGGTTCGGATCGACTGTTATCGCAATCACAGTGGGCCGAATTTTTGACCCTCGGCGTTATTAGTGGTTGTTTGGCAGCCGTAGGTACTGAGCTTCTCGGCTGGCTGGTATACAACAGAATTTTCAACCTAGAGTGGTCAACCAAATGGGAGATATGGGTGCTTGCGCCCGTTCTGACGGGTACCCTAGTCGGTGTGGTTGGTCGTTGGTCTGCTAGACAGGCCCGTCAAATGCCGCCAGCACAGTTACTAAAAATTGCAGATACTTAGAAGGTCGTTGAATTGAAGCCTTATGTCCCATTGCTTGTCGCTTGTCTGATGGCCGGCTTGGTCGCCTTTCCGTTTATCCGTAACCACACGATTGGTGAGAGAGGGATGCCAGGCGCTCAGATAGGGGGTCATTTTGTTTTGGAGACCTCCGCGGGCCCATTGGATACCTCGGTGCTTGGTAAGGATTTGATTCTGATTTATTTCGGGTACACCTACTGTCCTGACGTGTGCCCGACCGAGCTCGCACGAATGGCGCAAGTCTATGAGGGGCTGGGCCATGACAGAAAACGGGTCTCTGGCTTGTTCGTTACGGTTGACCCCGAGCGCGACACTGTTGAGGCCGTCACAGAATATGCACAGGTGTTTGATCCATCGTTTAACGGGCTAACTGGCGATCGGGGTCAGATCGAGCAGGTGATGCGGCAGTACCAGGTCTATGCGCAAAGGGTTGGAGACGACCCTGACAACTATACGATTGATCACTCGTCTAGGATTTATGTGATGGATGGGGATGCGAAGTTGATGGCCTTATTTTCGATGGATACAGAGATTCCCGTGATGATCGAGCAGGTCAGAAAATTTCTATGACCGACAACCTCCATCGGCAGAGTCGAGACGATTGTCGTATTGGGTGTTTTCTGTAAAACGTCGAAAATCTCGACGCGGTATTTTTTCATTGAGGTGTTCCCATGACTGATTCTAAGTTGTATCCGGTAGATCCTGCACTTGCAGCGAGCGCGTGGGTAGACGATGCGACATACGAGGCAATGTATCGCCAATCGATTGATGATCCAGATTCATTTTGGGCCGAGCAGGCGAAGCGTCTCGACTGGATCAAGTTTCCGACAAAAATCAAAAATACATCGTTTGCTCCAGGTAACGTGGACATCCGATGGTATGAAGACGGCGTCCTAAACGTCTCGGCGAACTGTCTTGACCGCCACCTGACGACTCGGGGGGATCAGACAGCGATTATTTGGGAGGGTGACGACCCAAATTCTGATGAAAAAATCACGTATCGTGATCTCTATGAACGCGTCTGTCGTTTTGCCAACGGTCTTCGGGCGCAAGGTGTCAAGAAAGGCCACGTGGTTACTTTGTACATGCCCATGATCCCCGAGGCGGCTGTCGCGATGTTGGCTTGTACCCGCATTGGTGCCGTGCACTCGATTGTATTTGGGGGGTTTTCTCCAGACGCCTTGGCTGTTCGCGTTGAAGAGTCGGGGTCGACGGTCATCATCACTGCGGACGAGGGGCGCCGCGGTGGTCGCGAGGTTGCGTTGAAAACGAACGTTGATAAAGCGCTCGCAATGGACGCGTGTAAAGGGGTTAATAAAGTCATTGTCGTGGAATGCACGGGCGCTGACGTTGATATGGGCCCTAGGGACGTTTGGTACCACGACGTGTGTGCTGGTCAGGCCACGGAATGCGAACCAGAACCAATGAATGCGGAAGATCCGTTGTTTATCCTTTATACGTCTGGTTCGACAGGTAAGCCAAAGGGTCTTAAGCATACAACCGGTGGTTACCTGGTTTATGCCTCGCTAACGCATCAGTATGTTTTTGATTACAAAGACGGCGATATCTACTGGTGTACGGCTGACGTTGGGTGGATTACGGGCCACTCATACATTGTGTACGGACCGCTGGCAAATGGCGCGACAACTTTGATGTTTGAGGGTGTCCCAACCTACCCAGATTCATCTCGCTTTGGTCGAGTCATCGAAAAGCATAAGGTCAACCAATTCTACACGGCCCCGACAGCGGTCCGTGCGTTGATGGTCAAGGGTGAAAATGTCCTTGGGGACTCTGATCTGTCATCGCTTCGGCTCTTGGGATCGGTCGGTGAGCCTATTAATCCAGAGGCATGGGAGTGGTACCACCGCGTTTTCGGAAAAGGAACTTGTCCGATTGTTGACACATGGTGGCAGACCGAAACTGGCGGAATCATGATCACACCACTACCGGGCGCGACTGCAGCGAAGCCTGGCTCGGCGACTCGTCCATTCTTCGGTGTAAAACCAGCGCTGGTTGATAATGAGGGTAATGTTCTAGAGGGGCCGGCAGACGGTAATCTGGTGCTGCTTGACTCTTGGCCCTCATCCGGCCGGAGCTGTTGGGGTGATCATGAGAGGTTTGAGCAAACCTATTTCTCAACGTTTACAAATCGGTACTTTACCGGGGACGGGGCGCGTCGTGACGAAGACGGCTATTACTGGATCACCGGTCGTGTGGATGATGTACTGAATGTATCGGGTCACCGGATGGGTACTGCCGAAATCGAGTCTGCTATGGTCGCGCATGATGCCGTCGCAGAAGCGGCGGCGGTGGGTTATCCGCATGATATAAAAGGGGAGGGTATCTATGTATACGTTACCCTTCAGCAAGGTATAGAGCCAACTGAAGAGTTACGCACGATGCTTCGCAATCAGGTGCGCTCTGAGATTGGACCTTTCGCTTCGCCCGATTTTATTCAGTGGGCACCTAGCCTTCCGAAGACGCGTTCAGGTAAAATCATGCGTCGAATTCTGAGGAAGATTGCGGCAAACGATTACGGTGCGCTGGGTGATACCTCAACCCTTGCAGACCCATCGGTCGTCGATGAGTTGATCGACAATCGTATGAATCACTAATATCGGAGCTATGCCATAGTAGCCGGCGAGCGCAGGCTCTGTGGCTGCTCTCTCTATAGTTGTAAATAGAGGCGCAGCAGTTTTCGCAAATTCAGGAAAGTTTGGTATCGTGGATATCTTGGCTAGTGACGGATTTACGTTATGCATCACTATAAGATTGTGATCGCGGATGATCACCCGCTGTTTCGTGCGGCTTTAAAACAAGCGGTTTCTGAGGCGGCTAGGCACGTTGAGATTGTTGAGGTATCAACGATGTCTGAGTTGCAAGATACGACATCCGAACACAACGATGCTGACTTAGTTCTTCTTGATTTGACCATGCCTGGTGCCAGTGGCTTTTCGAGCCTTGTCTATCTAAAGGGGCAGATTCCCGAGATGCCCGTCGTGGTTGTATCCGGTAACGAGGATCACAGCGTGATTCGTCGTTCGATTGAGTACGGTGCGCTAGGTTTCATTCCAAAAAGTGTGGCCCTCGAAACGATGGTTAAGGCTGTTCAGGCTGCACTCGAGGGCGAAGCTTGGATTCCCGAAGACGTCAGTCTCGATGCACCTGTGGTCGATGATAAGGAGGCCAAGATTGCCGAAGGGATTGCGTCCCTAACACCGCAGCAGTTCCGTGTGCTCGTTATGCTGATGCAAGGGCTTTTGAATAAGCAGATCGCTTACGAGTTGGATGTGAGTGAGGCGACCGTTAAAGCCCACGTCACTGCGATTCTTCGAAAGCTCAAGGTTCACTCACGGACGCAAGCAGTGATCGCTGCACGATCATTGGATCTTGAGTCACTGGCTGGCTGAATCTTGGTGTGGATTCCATCCACCTAAATCACGCCATCGATTGACAATTTCACAAAAAAGTTGCGCCGTTAAGTCCGCGTCATATCGTGCTGAGTGCGCTTCACCATGATCAAACTTCAATCCCGCTGCGGCACAGGCGCGTGCCAGGACTGTTTGTCCGAACGCGAGTCCACCAAGCGTCGCTGTATCAAAGCAGGAAAACGGGTGAAAGGGTGTACGTTTGATGCCCGAGCGTTTAACCGCCTGATTTAGAAAGCCGAGATCAAAATGTGCATTGTGTCCTACGAGTATGGCGCGATTGCAGCCATGATGCTTAATGGCATCGCGTACAGGCTTAAACATCCGTGCTAGTGCATCTTTTTCCTTCTCGGCCATCCGAAGCGGGTGGTACGGGTCAATCCCGGTGAATTCGAGTGCGGCGGGTTCTAAGTTAGCGCCTTCAAATGGTTCGATATGCGCATGGACCTGGTCCTGAATGAACAAGGTCCCGTCGTCATCCATATCGAGTATGACCATGGCGAGTTCGAGTAGGGCGTCCGTTTCTGAATGAAAACCACCAGTTTCAAGGTCAACGACCACTGGTAAGAAGCCTCGAAATCGTTCACCCAGTCGGGTTTTCTTTTTCGGTTTATGGTTTTCGTTTGAGTTACCGTCGTCGGAGACAACATCCGGCTCTATCATGCGAGACTCCAAGCTACCGTCTCACCACCACGCAGCAGTCTCACTTCCTTGTCACCAAGAGGCCTCGTCAGTGGGATAAGCGACTCAGTTCTCTCTAGCGTGATGGTCTCTGTATTTCGAGCAAGGCCGTAGAAGTCAGCTCCATTGAAGCTGGCGAAAGCTTCGAGTTGATCAAGTTTGCCCTGCGCTTCGAAGACTTCTGCGTACAGCTCGAGTGCGAAGGGTGCGGTGTAGCACCCTGCACAACCACAGTCGGATTCCTTATCATCGATTCCATGTGGAGCGGAGTCTGTCCCTAAGAAAAATTGCGGGGAGCCTGAGGTGGCGGCTTCAATTAGCGCATCACGGTGCAGGCTTCGCTTTAAAATCGGTAGGCAGTAGAGGTGGGGTCGAATACCACCAGCGAGCATATCATTTCGCTCGTAAATCAAGTGATGCACGGTGATTGTGGCACCCATACCCGGGTTAGCTTTTACAAAATCAACCGAGTCCTTCGTCGTGATGTGTTCAAGTACCACCTTAAGGTTCGGAAGCCGTTGCATCAGCGGACCGAGCGTTCTGTCGAGGAACACAGCTTCGCGATCGAAGATATCAATAGACCGGTCGGTGACCTCGCCATGAATTAACAGGGGCAAACCGGTATCGGCCATAGCCTCGAGTGTTGGCATGACCCGGTCAAGGCTCGCAACCCCTTCGTCCGAGTTTGTTGTGGCCCCTTGCGGGTAGAGCTTCACGCCGTATACGTGTTCTGAAGACGCCGCTTCTTTGATAATTTCTGGCCCTAAGTCCGGCGTCAGATAAAGCGTCATTAGAGGATCAAACGTCATCCCATTTGGAACCGCGGCTAATATCCGGTCGCGGTACGCAATTGCCGCATCCACCGTCACGACTGGCGGTTTGAGATTTGGCATCACAATCGCCCGATAAAACGACCGTGCGGTGTCAGGAACAGTAGTCGCTAGGGCGGCACCGTCTCGTAAATGTAGGTGCCAGTCGTCTGGACGTGTGAGAGTCAGTTGCACGAATTGATCCTTCTTCAATCCCCCAAGGGTAGAGGAAAATGGCTTTTCATTCATCCGTTTGAACGGAAACACTCCGCAAGTTTCGCGCGCTCTGGTATGATCCGCGGCCTGATTTTTTACTATTTATTGGGTTTCTTTCGATGTCGGATATTAAAAAGGTCGTTTTGGCGTACTCCGGAGGTCTCGACACCAGTGTGATTGTGCGTTGGCTTCAGGAAACTTATCAGTGTGAAGTAGTCACTTTTACAGCTGATTTGGGACAGGGTGAGGAAGTTGAGCCGGCTCGCGCAAAGGCTGAGGCGCTTGGCGTGAAGGAAATCTATATTGAAGATTTACGGGAGGAGTTCGTCGCCGAGTATGTGTTCCCGATGTTCCGTGCCAACACGATTTACGAAGGCGAATATCTGCTTGGTACCTCGATCGCGCGCCCTTTGATCGCGAAACGTTTGGTGGAAATTGCTGAAGAGACAGGTGCCGACGCCATCAGTCATGGGGCAACAGGTAAGGGTAACGACCAGGTCCGCTTCGAGCTCGGTGCATACGCATTGAATCCAGCTGTCCAGGTGATTGCCCCATGGCGCGAGTGGGATCTCACGTCACGCGAGACACTGCTTGATTATTGTGAGCAACACAACATCCCGGTTGAGCAAAAGCGTGGTAAGAAGTCGCCCTATTCGATGGACGCGAACCTACTTCATATCAGCTACGAAGGTGCGGTTTTAGAAGATCCTTGGGCTTTGCCTGAAGAAGCGATGTGGCGTTGGTCTGTGTCTCCAGAAGCGGCGCCGGATCAAGCGCTAGAAATCATATTAGGTTTTAAGAACGGCGATCCCGTGAGTATCGACGGGCAAACGATGTCTCCCGCGACTTTACTGGCTGAGTTGAATTCCATCGGTGGTCGTCACGGTATCGGTCGTTTGGATATCGTTGAAAACCGCTACGTGGGGATGAAGTCCCGTGGTTGCTATGAAACACCGGGCGGGACCATTATGCTGAAGGCACACCGTGCGCTTGAGTCGATCACCTTAGACCGTGAGGTGGCACACTTTAAAGATAGTTTGATCGCGAAATATGCTGATCTGGTCTATAACGGGTACTGGTGGTCACCAGAACGCAAAATGATGCAGACGGCGATTGATGAGTCGCAGGCCGTGGTCAATGGTGATGTCCGATTGAAGCTGTACAAAGGATCAGTCGCTGTGACTGGTCGTCGTTCGGATCAGTCGTTGTTTGATGAAGCAATTGCTACCTTTGAAGATGATGCCGGCGCATATAACCAGAAAGATGCAGAAGGCTTTATCAAATTGAACGCTTTGCGTTTACGGACTGCTGCGAAAAAAGGTCGTTCGTTGCGCAAATAAATCAGAGGCTCGGTTTGCCTTTGAATTCACAAAGATCGGAGATCAGACAGGTCGTGCAGTCTGGCTTCCGAGCTTTGCAGACATAGCGCCCATGTAAAATCATCCAATGGTGCGCATCTTTTAAGAATTCTTTTGGAATCACTCTGACTAGTCGGTCCTCGACTTCACGAACGTCTTTGCCGGGCGCGATGCGTGTTCGATTGGCAAGGCGGAAGATATGCGTATCGACGGCCATTGTTGGTTCATCAAATGCCGTATTTAAAACAACATTTGCTGTCTTACGGCCAACACCAGGTAACGCTTCCAACTCTTCACGTGTTCTAGGAATTTCTCCATTGTGCTGGTCGAGCAACATGGCGCAGGTTTTCATCACGTTCTCTGCCTTTGAGTTATAGAGCCCGATCGTCTTAATGCATTCTTTTACACCATCGATTCCTAGTGCCAAGATGGCTTCGGGTGTGTTGGCAATAGGAAAGAGTTTGCGGGTTGCGAGGTTAACTGAAACATCTGTTGCTTGTGCTGACAGTAATACAGCGATCAGAAGCTCAAAGGGTGTGGCCCACTCAAGCTCTGTTGTTGGGTTCGGATTTTGATCCCGAAGACGTGTGAAGATTTTGGTTCGGATCTCTTTATTCATGAGATATCTCCAGTTGTTCTCACGCGACGTTCTTTGGGGTTGGTGATGACCCTGGTTCTTAAGTGTTTGAGTTTGGATTGGATTACTTGATGCAGTGCCACCAATAATCCGAGCGCAATGAAAGCGCCCGGCGGAAGGGCCGCCAGGATAAGAGTCTCAGATGCCCACTCGCGGATAGCGCCAAGAATTATCAAGATCAAAAAGAAACCAAGTCCTTGCGCGAGTCCATCCATGGCGCTGATAAACAATGGCTCACGTCGAGCGAGTGCCTCGGCGCGCCCCAGAATCAGGCAGTTAGTCACGATCAAGGGCAAAAAGATGCCCAGCGATTGGTAGAGTGGATAGTCGAATGCCTGAACTAAGAGCTCCGCACAGGTGGTTAAGGCTGCGATGACTAAAACAAACACAGGTAAGCGGATTGCATCATCAACAAGGTTACGGATGAGGCTGATGGACCCATTGGACAGCACCAACACAAAGAGGGTCGCAAGTCCTAGTCCAATCGCGTTTTCGAGCGTATTGGAGACGGCTAATAGTGGACACAGTCCTAGTAGTTGGATCAATCCTGGATTTCGGTCCCAGAGTCCATCGAGCCATAGTGTGACGACTTTCACTTGCTTGTCTCCAATATCTCTGGATGCGTATTGAGATAACTCAAGGTATCTTTCAACGCCTCCACAATGGCGCGCGGTGTAATGGTCGCTCCGGTAAAGCTATCAAATCGCCCACCATCTTTTTTGACAGCCCATTCGTTTGGGGATAGGTCTTGGTAGGACAGACCGTTGAACTTAAGGATCCAATCAGTTTTTTTTGTGTCGATTTTGTCACCAAGCCCAGGTGTTTCTCTATGGTCAATCGCGCGTAGGCCGACGATTCGTTGATTGTTATCCAGGGCGATGAGCAGTTGGATCGTGCCGCTGTACCCTTCGGTTGATCGAAATGGAACCACGGCCCCGATCTGACCGGTTGTATCTACGATTGGAGTGACGAGCAATGGTCTGACCAAGGACGTGGGTGCATCGCTTGGTAATTCTTTACTGATCGGAGTTTGAATAGTTCCATCGGATAGTAAGGGTTCAGCAAGCGCGTAGAGCCGCGCGATCCGTGCCTCTTCTTTAGATTCGAGGATCAATGGTTTGGTGATGACATAAATCACCCCAACGAAGAGACTCGTTATGAGACCAAAGGACGCAAGACGCAACGTCATGAGTGACCTCCCGAGCCCTTCACACTGGTTTCTCTGCCCATGATGCGAGGCCTGGTGTGGTGGTCGATCATTGGTGCCGCGAAATTCATTAATAAGACCGCAAACGCGATCGCATCAGGATACTGTCCATAGGTTCTAATCAGATAAGTAAGTACCCCAACTCCGATAGCAAACCATGGGCGTCCTTTCGGGCTCGTCGCGCCCGATACAGGGTCGGTCAAAATAAAGAAGGCAGCGAAGATTCCAGCGCCCGCAATTAGATGAATCCAAACTGGTGTCGCTGTGTCTGGATCAAAACTGAAAAATGCACTAATCACAACAAGAGTTGCCAAGAGTCCCGCAGGCGTGTGCCAGGTAATCACTCGCCGATAGATCAGCCAAAGGCCTCCTGCGAGGTAGGCCAAGGCGACCCATTCATAGCCATAAATGAATCCAAGATGTGCCTGACTAAACAGTGGACTGCGGGCTGCTTCGGTTGCCGTTAACGCCCGAAATTCGGTTTTATATAGATCGAGCGTGGTTGCGCCGGTAACTGCATCGCTTGCATGGCCAAGGAAGGCCGACCAGGCGGCGGCAAGATCCGGAGTCGCCAGTGGGTTGATCCAAAGAGTGGTCATCGCAACAGGGGCCGATATTAACATCAGAGCATAGCCGAGCATTGCTGGATTGACGGGATTTTGACCGAGGCCTCCGTAGAGATGCTTGCCAAGAACGATAGATGACATGCTTGCACCAACCACCAACCACCAAGGTGCCGCTTGTGGAAGTGCTAGCGCTATGAGGACACCGGTGAGGACGGCGGACATATCAAGCAGTCGAGGCTGTATCTGACGCTGTCGCATGCCTAGGCATAGCGCCTCTGAGGCAACTGCCGAGAGAATCCCAGTCGCTAGATTAAATAGAACACCGGCCCCAAAAAACACAGTCATAGCGATGATGCCCGGAAGCAATGCGATCAGGACTGCACGCATCACGAGTGTTGTATCTCTGGGCGGATAGTCTGGTCTCTTGATCATGCGCTTTCTTCCCGCGCCTTACGTGCCTTTTGCAGTGCATCCGCTGTTTTGGCTTTACGAGCCGCACGCTTTGCATCTTGCTCTCGAGCGATACGCTCAAGTCGTGCATTACGCGCTTCAAAACGTTCACGGGCTTCTGCTGCTAGGCGTTGCTGGTTTGCTTTATGTCGGGCCTCAAATCGTCCAAGGCGGAACCATTCGGCGAGCGGGATTTGGCTTGGACAGACGGCGTTACAGGCTGCGCATTCGATGCAGTCCATCAGGCCTTCATGGATTGCCCGGTCGAGCGAGCCACCTTTCAGCGCAAAAACCATTTGTTGTGGTTGTAGTCGGACAGGGCATGCCGACGCACAGGCGCCGCAGCGAATGCATGGCGACTCATGCGGGATCTCGACCTCTCGCGCGAGCAGACAGTTGGTGGTTTTGGTGATCCCTGCTGTGAGCTCGGTTACCGGATATCCCATCATCGGTCCACCGACGATGATCGAATTCAGCGATGCTGGATTAGTCTCAGTTGCCTCGATTAAATGGCTGATCGGAGTCCCAATGGGTGCGATTACATTCTTTGGAGCTATCAGCGCCTCGCCAGTCAATGTGACGATCCGGTCTGTGACCGGTTTACCGTCAATTGCTCGTGATAACGCTGCCAACGTGCCCGGGTTGTGAACAATCACTCCGACCTCAACAGATCGTGATCCTGTAGGGACCTCAATACCAAGCGTTAGCCAAACCAATTGGCGAGCTGATCCTGATGGGTATTTTGTGTCGAGTAACACGATATCGAAGAAGCAGTCTGAGCGAGATTCTTTTAAAGCGCCTTCAATCGCCTTGAGTGCCTCGGTTTTATTGTCTTCGATTCCAATGACGATCGTTTTGATATCGAGGGTTTGCGCCAGCATGCACGCGCCGCGAATCATCGAATGTGTATCGATGCGCATCAGCGTGTCATCGGCTGTCAAATAGGGCTCACACTCGGCGGCATTGATAATCAGCGTTTGCGTTCCATCAGACCATTTTCTAAAGCTTGGGAATCCTGCACCACCAAGACCGAGGATCCCTGCCTCGATCGCTCGGTCTTTAAGTGTGTCGGCATCGAATGGCCAGACAAGTGGTTCGAGATAACACTGGTCCTTCAATCCATTCAGCTCAATGATGATTGACGGGCTCTCGTCTGTTGACGGGTGAGTGATCGCATGGTCAGTGATATCAATCACTGTGCCCGCGCGAGATGCAACATGGATGATGCCGTTTCGGCATTTGATAATGGGAGTTCCCTGAGAAACGGTGTCGCCGATTGTGACGAGTGCTTCACCGGATCCGCCTCCGGAACAGTGAATTGGAAACACAAGCCGCTTCGGGTCTTCGACAAAGAGACAAGGATCTGCAGTTGAGAGTTCCTTATGAGTCTCCGGGTGAATACCTCCCTCTAATCGGCGTTCGCAGCGGCGGATTTGATACTCAGCCATGTTGCATGCCTATCTGCACAGAGCGGTCAGAAGAGATGATATCAGGTCGCTGTGGTATCCAGTAATCAGGTGCTTTGGACCGGGGAACCATATCGATGCAATCGACGGGACAAGGATCAACACACAAATCACATCCTGTACAGTCATCAATAATCACTGTATGCATCAGTTTCGCTGCGCCAACAATTGCGTCGACTGGGCAGGCCTGGATGCATTTCGTGCAACCAATACACTCTTCCTCGATGATGACCGCAACCAGATCTTGTTCAGCGGCAGTTTCATCTGCATCGAGTGGGCGTGAGTCGACACCGAGGAGGGTTGCTAAACGGTCAACCGTCTCTTGGCCACCGGGAGGGCATCGGTTAATCAATTCGCCATTGGCGATTGCTTCAGCATAGGGCTTGCAGCCTGGATGACCGCACTGACCGCATTGGGTTTGAGGTAGTAATGCATCGATCGAATCGACCAATGGGCTACCCTCGACTTTGAACGCTTTTGATGCGTATTGCAGCAAAGCGCCGCCAACTAGGCCAATCACTGAGAGTCCTAACACACCGGCGCCGACTGTTAGAAAAGCCTCTGTCATAGCCGGATCATTCCAGTAAAGCCCATGAATGCGAGCGCCATAAATCCTGCCGTGATGAGTGCGATCGACGCTCCTTGAAATGGTGCCGGGATGTCAGCGAGTTGCAACCGTTCGCGAATACCTGCGAAAAGGATGAGAACCAGTGAGAATCCAAGTGCCGCACCTATTCCATAAAAGGCTGATTCGGCAAGTGTGTGCGCACGGTTGGTATTAAGTAGAGCGACACCTAGAACGGCACAGTTCGTTGTGATGAGCGGAAGGTAGATTCCGAGCACGCTGTGAAGTAGTGGTGAGGTCTTTTTGATGGCCAGCTCTGTGAACTGAACGGCTACAGCAATCGCGACGATAAAGGCAAGCGTTCTTAGCCACATGGCGTCGAGTGGGATCAGTAACAAACTTTGTAATAGGTAAGCCACAACCGAAGAGAGAGTCAGAACAAAGGTCGTCGCGCACGACATGCCGAGTGCACTGTCGATGCGCGAGGAGACCCCCATGAATGGACATAAGCCTAGGAACTGGACTAGCACGAAGTTGTTAACCAGTGCTGCTGAAGTAATGATCAGCAACAAATCGGTCAAGTGGCCTCTCCTGAGACAGCTGATGACATCGCTGTACCTGTTACGCGGGGTTTGTGAACAGGGCATTTATTCTTAATCTCGAGCAAGCGTTGGCGTTGCTCGCTTGTGAGATTCCCGGTGAGATTGATAACTCGCTGAAAATGATAACGCTCTTTTGATGGTGTGTGGGTGACTTCAGTATTCACTATATCGAGCGGCGGCTTTGTCATACCTGTGTACATTTGAAGAGTCAGTTTGGTGCCGGAACTCAGGGCAGAGGTAAGTGGATCGAGGAGCGCTGGCTCTA
>JBMZTF010000002.1:0-44969 GCA_049623565.1 Litorivicinaceae bacterium | reverse complement strand
ATGACATAACGTGGTCGTCTTCATTGAGCCACACTGAATAATCTGTCCTGGCTCGGATCAGAACCGGATCTACCAAACGACGCGTTATACTCAATTCTGGCATGCGACCTCTCCGCGGATAGTAAGCGCTCACAGTGGCTTTTCTGGAAACAACTTTCAATAAAAAAATAGCCTGATCGGTTTTTTCGCAAAAGCCTTGCAAGATGCGACAGAAATCCGCACTATCTACTGCTCCACGGATGGAAATAAAGAGCGCCCTGCCTGCGGCAGGACAGGAAAAGCGCGCAGATAATAGATAAAAATAAGGTAGTCCGATGAGCAAAAAACTCGATCGCCGTTCATTCCTCAAGGGAGCTACGGCAACAGCAGCGGCCTCCAGCCTCGGTTTCCCAGCACTTGTCAACGCCGGTGGTCACGGTGGTACGACTCTGAAAGTGCAGGCAGCTTGGGGGGGTGGTATTTTCCTCGAGAACGCGCAAGCATACGTTGAACGTGTTCACGCAATGGCAGGTAAGGATCTTAAGATTGACCTGCTCCCAGTAAATTCAGTTGTTAAGACATCCCAGATGCAGGACGCGGTACACCGTGGAGTACTCGACGGCTGTCACTACGTACCGGCTTATTGGTACTCGAAGTCCAAGACAGCGTCACTGTTCGGTACCGGTCCATGTTTCGGCTGGTCGTCTCAAGAAGTGCTGGGCTGGTGCCACTACGGCGGCGGAATGGAACTCTTCAACGAGCTCATGGGCAAGTTGGGTCTTAACATCATTTCATTCTTTAATAGCCCGATGCCAGCGCAGCCAATGGGATGGTTCAAAGAAGAGATCAAAGATGCATCTCAGATGAGTGGACTGAAGTACCGTACGGTTGGCTTAGCGGCCGACGTACTCATGGAAATGGGTATGTCTGTTGTCCAGTTACCTGGCGGTGAAATCCAGCCAGCTATGAAGTCAGGCCTGATCGACGCTGCGGAATTCAACAACCCAACGTCAGACCGTGACTTTGGTATGCAGGATGTTTCCAAGCATTACCACCTGGGTTCTTTCCACCAGTCACAGGAATTCTTTGAGATCTCGTTCAATAAGAAGAAATATGACGGGCTGCCAGCTGAGCTGCAGGCGATCCTGAAGTATGCATCTGAGGCAGAGAACTCGAACTTCTACTGGCACAACACTAACCGTTACGCGGACGATTTGATCAACCTCCAGAACCAGGGTGTTAACGTGTATCGTACGCCAGACTCGGTAATGAAAGAGCAGTTGAAAGCTTGGGATATCGTCGTGGATCGTCTGAATGCAGAGGATCCGTTCTTCAAGAAAGTTATCGACTCGCAGAAGGCTTACGCTAAGCGCGTCATGAACTACTTGAACCTGAACCAGCCAGATTATCGGATGGCTTACAACCACCACTTCGGGTAATACCAACTGGTGTATAAAAGATACCCGGGCCATCGGCTCGGGTATTTTTTTGGATAATTTCGAACAATAGTATTAAAATTGCCACCGGTTAAACAGCCCCTAACCAACGCCGCAAGGTGCGGTGGCAAGATCTAAGGCCGGAAGCCTTTCTTTTTGGAGTAGATTAATCGTGGACCGTTTTGTGTATACGATCGAGGGCCTCAACGTTTGGGTTGGCAGAGCCTTCGGTTGGTGTATTTTAATTTTGACACTCTCGGTGTCCTACGAGGTGTTCGTGCGCTACGTACTGAACGCCCCGACTGTGTGGTCGATGGATATGATGATTCAGATGTACGGAGCCCTGTTTTTAATGGCCGGGCCCTATGCACTTGCCCAAGATGCACATGTCCGTGGCGACTTTCTTTATCGACTGCTACCAGCAAGAACACAAGGGAAAATCGATCTGGTCCTATACATCCTGTTCTTCTTCCCCGGGATGCTCGCTCTGTTTTGGTACGGAGCGGAGATTGCCGCAGATAGCTGGCGCTATAAAGAAGTAAGTTGGAACAGCCCAGCCCGAATCCAAATCTATTTCTTCAAGACACTCATACCGATCGCGGGAGTGCTGCTTATGTTGCAAGGCGCGGCCGAGATCTGCCGATGCATTCGAGCAATACGAGAAGATAAGTGGATGGAACGCCTGAGCGACGTCAAAGAGACCGAGCAACTGTTAATGGAAGAAGCTGAGCAACAGGAGAAACAAGCATGACAAATCCCGAAGTGGCGATATTAATGCTATGCCTGTTTATAGTATTGGTTTTACTTGGCTTCCCTATCGCATTCACCTTAATTGCAATGGGTGTGGGTTTCGGTTACTACGCCTACTACCAGGCCCCGGAAAGTTTTGGGGATCTATTCAACAACCAGATCTTTTACCTGCTGAACCAAAACACCTACTCGGTGATGGAAAACGACACACTGGTCGCAATCCCGCTGTTCCTGTTCATGGGTTACGTCGTCGAACGTGCTGACATTGTCGGCAGGCTGTTCCGGTCCCTGCAAATGGCCGCACACAACCTCCCCGGCTCAATGGCGATCGCGGCCCTGGTCACCTGCGCAGTTTTCTCGACAGCATCGGGCATCGTGGGCGCAGTTGTCACCCTGATGGGGCTCCTGGCATACCCTGCCATGGCCAACGCCAACTATGATAAGAAGTTTGCGGCCGGCGTTATCTGCGCTGGCGGCACGCTTGGGATCTTGATCCCTCCATCGATTATGCTGATCGTATATGCGGCAATTGCCGAGCTGTCTCCGCTTCGGCTCTATGCGGCAGCAATGTTCCCAGGACTGTTGCTGGCAGGTTTATATATCGTCCTCGCGATCATCCGGGTCATGATCAACCCTTCTATCGCGCCAAAGCCCGCCAAAGAAACGATCCCGCCGGCCATCGAGATATATAAAGACCTCCTTTTCTCGTTTGTTCCGCTCACGGTACTTATTATTACAGTGCTGGGATCCATCTTAGGGGGGCTGGCAACCCCGGCCGAGGCCGCCGCTATGGGTGCTCTTGGGTCCATGATTCTTGCCGCACTGTACAGGGCCCTGACGTGGCAAAAGATCCAGGAGAGCGTGTTCTTGTGCGCGAAGGCGACCGCGATGGTGTGCTGGTTGTTCGTGGGTTCTTGGACCTTTGCATCGATTTTTTCATACCTCGGTGGTCACGACGTCATCGAGCACTGGGTACTTTCGATGGAGCTAGCGCCCTGGCAGTTCCTTGTGATGGTGCAAACAATCATATTTGTGCTCGGGTGGCCGCTTGAGTGGTCTGAGATCCTGATCATTTTCGTGCCGATCTTCCTGCCGATGCTCGACAACTTTGGGGTAAACCCCTACTTCTTCGCGATGCTGGTCGCGCTCAATCTGCAGACCTCGTTCCTTACCCCCCCTATGGCCATGTCGGCGTATTATTTGAAAGGGGTCCTGAAGGATCAGATAGAGCTGTTGGATATATTTAGAGGCTTGATGCCTTACCTCGGAATCGTAATTCTGTGCATGCTACTGCTCTATCAATTCCCTGGTATCGCACTCTGGCTCCCTGACTACCTCTTCGGGGAATATGTTCCCTAATGGCTGAGTGTGGTCAATCAATCGCCGAAACCGTAAAAGCAATTGCCGAGGGTCATTTGACCTCTCGGCAATGGGTCGAGCACTGTCTGGGACGTATCCGTGACAATGAGACCAACGGATCGTGGTCTTATGTCGACGAGGAGCGTGCACTAAAATGCGCCGACGAGTTGGACTGGATGCGCAACGATGGGAGCGCTTTTGGTAGCTTGCATGGATGTCCGGTTGGTGTGAAAGACATCATCGAAGTCGAGGGAATGCCACACGGGTGTGGATCAACGTTGATGGGCGAAGTATCTGAGGCAAACGCAGTCTTGGTCGACGCGCTTGAGGCTGCAGGCGCCGTCATATTGGGCAAGACTGAGACAACTGAGTTTGCATTCTTAAATCCGGCACGAACTAAGAACCCACTATCTTCAGAGCACACTCCCGGCGGCTCATCCGCTGGCTCTGCCGCTGCCGTCGCCTCGGGTGATGTCCCGGTAGCCATCGGGACACAGACGAACGGATCAGTAATACGTCCCGCATCCTACTGTGGCGTATATGCCATGAAGCCATCTGCGGGAATCATTCCCAGGACTGGGGTCTTCGAGCAATCGCCGACACTGGATCAGATTGGGTTATTCGCGACATCACTAGAGGACCTAGGGTTAGTGATAGATGTGCTATCGGTCCATGACAGCCGTGATCCCCACAGTATCGCAGCGCCCCGGCCGTCTTGCTTCGCAGGAGTCCAGGCCGAGCCGCCGATGGAGCCCAATTTTGCGATCTTTAAACTGCCATACAGCGACCTCCAGTCGGACGCTTGTACCGAAGGCTTCCGTGAAGTGGCGGATTCACTCGAAGGACGGGTCGAAATCCTAGAAGCTCCACCTACTTTCGGGCAACTGATTGAGGCGCAACGCACTATACATCTTACCGAGGCCTATCATGCGTTTGATGCTATGGGTTTTATCGGTAATAGTCAGTTATCTGAGGTCATGACTAAAATGCTCACTGATGCTAGGGCTGTCTCACAAAGCCAATACGAGGAGGCCCTGATAATCCGCGACTCACTTACTGAGTTTTTCAATAACTTCTTTGAGGACTTTGACGCGATCCTGTCCCCATCATCGTCGGGTGAGGCGCCGCCCTTAAGCGAAGGGAATACGGGGAACCCCATCTTCTGTACCGTCTGGACCCTGGCCGGTCTTCCGAGTCTGAATCTGCCAATCTTACAGGGTGAAAACGGACTCCCGATCGGACTTCAGATGATCGGCCGTCGCAGAGACGATGCCCGTTTACTAAGAACAGCGCGCTGGTTCATAACCGCGCTCTTTGACGAAGGAGAAGCCTAATGCTTTCACAACGTGTAAAACAGGTCCTTGGTTTAATCGCAACGATACTCTTTGCGGTCTTTATTTTTGGTTTGTCTCATAGTATCTCGACCGGTTTCGCAGGTTTCTGGGGAGGGCTACCATTTGCCGTCATCGCAATATTTGTTGTTGGGTTGGCCTGTTACGATCTCTGGGATGAGACAGTAAATCAGAAGGATTAATTTAATTAGCCTGAGAATCTTATCGAACCAAGAAGTGAATCTATCCAGTGGCGGTCATTACGTGTATTGAGGATCTGAAAAGGATCTACCGGCGTCGGGTTCCGAAAATGTTCTACGACTACACGGAGACCGGGAGCTGGACCGAACAGACCTTCATTGAGAACACCTCAGACTTCCAAGACTTACACTTCCGTCAAAAAATTGCGGTCAATATGGAGGGCCGGTCGACCCAGGCAACCATGGTCGGCCAGGATGTGACGATGCCGGTGGCTCTTGCGCCTGTGGGCCTAACAGGGATGCAATGTGCAGATGGTGAAATCAAAGCCGCCCGCGCGGCCGCAAAATTCGGGGTCCCCTATACGCTTTCGACCATGTCGATTTGTTCGATCGAGGACGTCGCACAGCATACAGATCATCCGTTTTGGTTTCAGGTGTACACCCTGAAAGACGACGATTTCATGCGTAGGCTGATGGAACGAGCCAAAACAGCCAAGTGCTCGGCACTCGTCATCACGGTCGATCTCCAGATGCTTGGACAGCGGCATAAAGACCTAAAGAATGGGCTATCTGCGCCCCCCAAGCTCACAGTGAGATCAATTGCTGACATGATGACCAAGGTGAGTTGGGGCCTCGAAATGCTGGGAACAAAGCGGCGGTTCTTTGGCAACATCATTGGCCATGCAAAAGGTGTGAGCGACGCGTCCTCACTAAGCAGCTGGACAGCGGAGGCATTTGATCAGTCGTTGGACTGGAAGCGTATCGGACAGCTGATAGACATGTGGGACGGTAAAGTCATCCTGAAAGGGATCCTAGACGCAGACGACGCAAAAAAAGCAGCGGAACTGGGCGCGGACGCGATCGTTGTATCTAACCATGGTGGCCGTCAACTGGATGGTGCCTCAAGCTCAATCCGGATGCTGTCGCGGATCGTAGATGCGGTTGGCCATGAAACTGAAGTGTTGTTTGATAGTGGGATTCGTTCAGGTCAGGATGTACTAAAGGCGATTGCTCTGGGAGCTAAAGGAACAATGATAGGCCGAGCCTATACCTATGGACTCGGAGCCAACGGAGAGCACGGTGTGACCGATGCCCTGAAAATTATTCATAAAGAGCTGGACACAACAATGGGGCTCTGTGGTCGAACCCATATCAAAGATATAGACCAAGATATCCTGATCATCCCGGACGGTTTTCACCGAAAATAGTCCAAAGATAAAACGCTACGCACTACCCTAAATTAGACTTATCGAAGAGGAATCACCAGTCACGTGCCTGATGACTTAATTATTGATCGAATTCTGCGGAGCGTCATCCCTGTTCTGACAGTCGTAATTATCGGATACATCTATGGAAGATGGCGTAGACCAGATATGTCCATGATCAATAAGCTATGCATGGAATTACTGGTCCCTATTCTTATTTTCTCCGTGTTGGCGGGCAAAAATGTTCAACTCGAAGAGTATGTCACCCTGGCATTCGGAGTGGCCTGCGTTATCTTGGGTTGCGGGTTAATCACATGGCTTCTCTGCCTGGTGTTCAAAATTGAACCCAAAACATTCGTCCCACCAATGATGTTTACCAATACTGGAAACCTAGCATTTCCGCTGGTCCTTTTGGCATTCGGCCAGGACGCAATGCCCGCCATCGTAATCGTGTTCATCGTCTCGCAATTTCTACACTTCTCACTTGGATTTTATATCCTGGACAGTGAGGCAAAAATTATTAACCCAATCTCAGCTCCAACCGTCCTCGCAACCATGGCCGGGATAATGGTCGCTCTAACGCCAATGGAGTTAAACGAGACAATACTGATACCGTTAGATTTCTTGGCAAATACGGGGGTGACGCTGGTGTTATTTGCACTCGGGATCCGCATGAACAGTGTCTCCACTCGCGATCTAAAGATAGCAGTTCTCGGGGCGATATGGTGCCCACTGGTCAGTCTTCTAATCGCGTTTCTTCTAAAGCCACTTCTAAATTTAGACCCAATTCAATGGAGCGTTTTTTTACTTTTCGCGGCGCTCCCGCCCGCTGTGCTTTGCTTCATGCTAGCGGAACAATACAAGCAAGAACCTACCCGGGTCGCTTCGATCGTTTTAATTGGAAACATAGCGGCGATTGTATGGATCCCTCTCGCGCTCGCCCTAGCGCCCCCTATTTAGCAGATGGGCGAATCCTAAAGTATTCAAAATCAGCTCCTGGATCGACTTTACGTCCAGGAGCGATATCCCGGTGACCAACGATTCGCTCCGCATCGACTTCGTATGTCCCACATAGCTCTGAGCAAATCGTATTGAGCGAATAATACTGGGCATCAGTGAAGGGGCCCTCTTCCGGGCCTATTAATTCAATCCCGATACTAAAATCGTTACACGACGCCCGACCAGTGAATTCAGACCGCCCCGCATGCCATGCCCGCTTATCAAATTCCACAGCTTGATACACTTCTCCATGGCGCCCGACCACTAAATGGGCGGAGACACACATATCTCTCAGTGCATCAAAATATGGATCCGATTCATGATCCAAGGTGCCTTGGAAAAAGGCCATCACGGGCAGCGGATTCAATAATTCAGGCGGCAGAGAAATCGCATGAATAACTATTAAGCTAATTTCATCAGTCGGTCTTTCGTCAAAATGGGGGCTTGGAATCCACAAAGCATTAGAAAAGCGATGATTCTGCATAGCACAACTGGGCCTCGTCTTGGTACATTACATCCTTTGAATCGCGGACAACATAGTGACTGCATTACCTCTTATCGTCGGATTTGGCGGCATCAACGCAGCGGGCCGGAGCTCAGACCATCAGGCGTTCAGACGCCTCATCATCGACACGCTCTCAGCATCTGAGGAGGCCCGCACTATAGACCAAATCGGGGCCCTCATGGGAATGGGACCTCAAGTATCGATGAATAAGGCACACGCTCAACAGGTGCTTGAGGATACACTGATCCGCAGGATTCATGCGCATTGGTTTAATCCCGATGAGGTACCATTGAACCGACCAGGCCACACAAAGGAGCCTATAACCATTTGGCTTGGGCCGCTACAAGCTCCAAATCTACTGCCCCAGGGGTGGACTATTGGACGCAAGAAAGATCGATTGACAGAGTATATCATCGAGCCAGGCGACGTATTAAAGCCCTGTACACGCCAACTATCTGTAAAGGCGGCGGGGATGGCGCCGACTGGATTTAGACCAGACCTGTTTTATCCATCGAGAAATCATCCCAGAACGCTTCAACTCGCACTATTCGCGTTATCCGATTGCTGGTTGAGCTCTGGACTCCAATGGCATCAGATCAAACAACACATCGCTCCAAACCAAATCGCAGTGTTTGCGGGCTCATCAATCGGGCAGATGGATGAATCAGGTTTTGGTGGCATGCTGAAAAGTGCGCTACTTGGAAAGCGCACAACATCTAAGCAGTTACCGCTGGGCTATCCCCAAATGTCGGCTGATTTTAGTAACGCCTATGTGCTTGGAAGTCTCGGTCGTTCAGGAGCAACTATGGGTGCATGTGCAAGCTTTCTGTATAACCTGCACAACGCGGTTGATGGGATCCAGGAAGGGCGTTACAAGATCGCGGTTGTTGGTGGCGCCGACTGCCCAATCACACCCGAAGTCATTGAGGGATTCCGTGCGATGGGTGCGCTCGCCGAAGATCAAGGTCTGCGCAAGCTTGATGGACTAGGTGAGGACGAGACTCCTGATTACCGAAAGACTAGCCGCCCATTTGGTCTGAACTGCGGATTTACGATGGGTGAGTCCAGCCAGTATATCATCCTAATGGACGATCAATTGGCGGTTGAACTCGGTGCAGCAATTTACGGATCCGTGCCGACCGTGGCGAGTCACGCTGATGGAGGAAAGCGCAGTATTTCGGCTCCAGGCGCCGGTAATTATCTGACATTAGCGCAAGCAGTTGCAAGCATAAGAGATTTGCTGGGACAGGATGCTCTCGCGAATGAGACGCTGGTTCAAGCGCACGGAACGAGCACCCCACAAAATCGGGTAACCGAGTCGGAGGTGCTTTCACGCGTCGCAAAAGCATTTGGTCTCGATTCATTATCAGTAACCGCAATCAAAAGCCAAATCGGGCACTCGCAAGGCACTGCGGGTGGCGACCAATTGGCGGCGAGCCTTGGCGCATTTGCATCGCAAACCGCACCTGGAATAGGAACCGTAGAGACATTAGCCCCAGATGTTGCTCAAGACGGTCTCGACTTTGTCTTAAAATCAAGACAACAGCGAATCACGGCAGCGCTGATCAACGCAAAAGGCTTTGGTGGTAACAACGCCACGGCGGCCATATTGTCGCCCGAGGCAACGGCGACACTCCTCAAATCGCGACATGGCGCCATCCCTCTAGAGGGGTCTGATGAGGTCCAAGCCCGACAGGCCCGGTATCGTCATAAAATTGATCACGGAACGATCGAAATCCTCTATCACTACGGTGAAAATATTGTTGAAGGTTCAGATCTTGAGATAGGCCCAGAATCCATCGACGTACCTGGTTTCGGCAACAACATGACCTTGAATCAGGCTAAGACGAAGTATTCAGACCTGATCAAATCGTAGTTGCAACCCGTACACCAAAGCATCCTCACGCCCAGTAGCAGTCGGATAGTAGTGCCGTCTTCGTCCAACTTCATTGAATCCATGATTGAGATACATCTGTATGGCGACAGAGTTAGATTCACGAACCTCAAGAAATATTTGCCTCGCGCCGTGCTCTCGAGCATCCACGATCAAATGATTAAGCATCTGTCCTCCAAATCCCTGCCCTCGCAAACAAGACTCAACTGATACATTCAGGATATGTGCCTCGCCCAGAGTAATCGACAGAAATGCCTGGCATACATGAATAGATTCGTCAGGTCGAAAGCCCAGCCAGATTCGGTATGGAACGGTCGCGCAGCCGCCGATGATTGCACGGGACCATGGGAACTCATAGGCACGCGCCTCAAGGTCACAGACCGCATCTAGATCAGAAACTTCCATCAGTCGAAACGATAGCATCTCAGCCATGAGCGCGTTCTTGTATCACTCCCCATGCCAAGCGCTTGGCGTCGCTTGAGACAGCGAGCTCGCCCAAAGATGGAAGAACCCACGCGTCAGCAAAAATAGACGAAAGATCAATTTGGGAAACAGCCAATGCAATCACGGGGTCAGTTGAGGTTGTTTCCGCCCAACGTCGATGCAACCACGCATCTAACGCACCAAGGGCCGCCTCGTGACTGTGATCCTTAACTCCCGCTATTGGCCAATGAAAATATTGCCAATCGGCCTCTTGAGCAGATGGCGAAAGCGCCCTCAAGAGATCGGAACAAAGACCCGTTAGCCGACCCTCCAGCAAACCACCAGCCCACTCGGGAAGTTCACAAGCAAGAAGAGTATCGGCTGATACAGCACTGACCAGGGTGAATCTGAGCGGCTTTGCCACGGCTAGTGGTGCGTGAAAATCAGGAGAGACTGAAAATGATTTGGCAGGCGCATTTTCTCGAACGCTTTCCTTTATCTGACCTTCAGTGTAAGCAGTCTCAGAGGAGCTTGATGAGCCCTCGGCGCGCACTTTTATTAAATCTGACCTCGGCTTCTGGGGCGTCGATGCAGCTACCGACAGATCTGATTCGCCAACTTCGGTCTTATCAGACCTGTCACGAAGTACCACCACCGGGATACTCATCGCATCCAGAATCTTGCGCGATTCCGCCGGTGGTAATGTTTGCACTAGATGCCTTCAGACCTCTGAGGATGTTGTTTATCGAGCGGCTTCTCAATCAAATTCAGCGCATGCAGGTACGCTTTCGCTGACGCAACAACAATATCTGTATCCGCACCGAGTCCATTAACGATACGACCCGACTTTTCAAGACGAACAGTCACTTCACCCTGGGAGTCTGTTCCGGTTGTGATCGCATTGACCGAATATAGCTGCAGGTCACTACCAGAATTGGCGACAGATTCTATCGCTTTATATACCGCATCAACGGGCCCATCACCTTTAGCCGAGGCATCGATTTCTGATCCATCAACACGGAGCTTCAAGTGCGCTGTTGGTGCGACACCCATTTTTGATGTCACTGACAAATCAGCTAAATCATAGCGCGCACTCTCGGTCTCCATCGTTTGCGCGTTCATCAATACCTGCAGGTCTTCATCAAAGATTTCATGCTTGCGATCAGCAAGATCTTTGAAACGTGCAAACGCGTCATTCAGCGCCTGATCGTCTGCTAATACGATTCCAAGTTCGTCTAGACGAGACTTAAATGCAGCCCGTCCTGAGTGCTTTCCTAGAACCATCTTGTTTGCATTCCAGCCCACATCTTCAGCACGCATGATTTCGTACGTTTCACGGTGTTTCAATACGCCGTCTTGATGGATACCTGACTCATGCGCAAACGCATTAGCACCAACAATGGCCTTGTTAGGCTGGACAGGGAATCCAGTAATTGAAGACACGAGACGTGACGCGGGAACGATATGTTGGGTGTCAATATGGGTTTCCACATCGACAATATCAGACCGCGTCTTCACCGCCATTACGACTTCCTCGAGCGAGGTGTTACCCGCACGCTCACCTAGTCCGTTAATGGTGCACTCGATTTGACGACAGCCCGCACGTACAGCTGCAAGTGAGTTAGCAACAGCCACCCCTAAATCATTGTGGCAATGGACTGAAAAAACAGCCTTATCAGAATTTGGGATCTTTGTTAGCAGCGTTCTGACCGTCTCTTCAATCTGGAATGGAAGGTTATAACCAACCGTGTCGGGGAAGTTACACGTGGATGCACCGGCATCGATCACCGCCTCAAAGACCCGTGCCAAGAAATCGATATCTGAGCGACCCGCGTCTTCGGCCGAGAACTCAACATCGTCTGTGTACTGACGGGCTTTTTTTACCGCGTGGACAGCCTGCTCAATGACCTGCTCAGGATCCAGCTTGAGCTTATGCTTCATGTGGATCGGACTGGTCGCTATGAATGTGTGAATCCGGCGTCGTGGTGCTGGGGCGATCGCTTCTGCGGCGACCTCAATGTCGCGATCAAGTGCCCGAGACAAACTACAAACCGTAGACTCTTTAATGGTAGACGCGACTGCTTTGACAGCCTCGAAATCCCCCGGGCTTGCTACCGCAAAACCAGCTTCTATCACATCGACGCGGAGCCGCTCCAGCGCTTTTGCGATACGGACTTTCTCGTCGCGAGTCATCGATGCGCCTGGACTCTGCTCACCATCCCGTAACGTCGTGTCAAAAATGATTAATTGATCTTTCGCCATCCTAATCTCTCCAACGGCCTGCGGCCATTTGGCAACAAATACAAAAGTAAATATGAGTAGAAATTGAATACGATAAAAACTAAACCGCCCATCAGGGCAGTCGACAGCCAAGAATAAGACTGTAATTGGCGAACTGAGTAGTCATAGTATGAGAATGCCAATGAAAACAACTTTCTGCAAGTCAGGATTATAAAACGCTTTTGGCGTTATTGCGATCTTTATGCGCCCTCGACGATACGAAAGTCGCGATCCACTCCATCTGATAACGCATCGAGTGCCGCTTGGTAGGCGTCCGAGTCATATGCACGCTGTGCATCGTCCAGTGTAGGCCACTCCACGATCACCGTCCGTTCCATGACGCCTGACCCGGCCGCATATACCGCCGGACCACGCACAAGGAACCGACCGCCCTGGCTTTCTACAGCGGGCCTCGCGAGCTCCGCGTAAGCGGCGAGCTTGGCTGTATCATAAATTTCACGATAACAACTGATCCAATACCCTTTCTGCATTTTTTATCCTTTGAGATTACGTTGTTTTGATTCTAGCCAGCTAGCCAGCCTCATACCACCAAAAGTGCTCGAAGCCACAATGCCGATCAGGATGATCATCTCAAGTAAGTGGTCGGTTCCGGGACGGAACAACACCACCAGCAAACAGCTAACGACAAACCCAATTCCGCCGTAAATCACCTGCCGTTTCGCCTCGGTTTCCGAGACCGCCGGTATGTCTTCGTCGATAATACCGCGTTTAGTCTTCTTCTTTCGGCGCATTTTTTTTCCCGACAAAGCGTTCTTTGAACCACAGTAAAGGGCCGCTTAACATATAAAGACCGGTAAGAAGAAATAACACTCGCGGCGGATCCAGTGACACAAAAGCAAAAATCAAGGCGGCAGCCATAATTGCAAGCAAAGGCACGCGCGCTTTAAGAGCAGAATTCTTAAATGATGGATAGGGGATCGATGAGACCATGAGAAGACCACAGACCGCAGTGAGAGTGACCATTGTTAAAGCGACGGTCTCCCCTTGGATACTTGAATCGACCAGCGTCCAGACAGCGGACGATAGAAAATAGGCAGCAGCAGGGCAGGCCAGACCCACGAAATAGTTTGAGTCAATAATTTCGCGCTGAATGTTAAAACGCGCGAGCCGCAAGGCTGTTCCTGCAACGTAGACAAATGCGGCTACCCAGCCCAATTTGCCGAGTGCTGATAGGGACCAACTAAATACCAAAACAGCAGGTGCCACACCAAAGGCGACCACGTCGCTCAATGAATCGTATTGCGCTCCAAATTCACTTTGAGTGTTAGTAAGACGCGCGACACGACCGTCTAACCCATCGAAGAGACCCGACACTAAGATCGCTATAGCAGCTGTCTCAAAAAGCCCATCCCCCTGATACACAGCACGAGTCGCTGTAATAATCGAGAAGAATCCGGCCAGTAATGCTGCCGTTGTAAGGATGTTGGGGAGGAGGTAAATACCTTTAGACTGGCTCATCATCGAGGGCGGGCCTGCAGAGGCCCGCATTCAATTAATTCTTGTCCTTGTCAACCAATTTGTTGGCTGCAATCCAAGGCATCATCGCACGTAACTGCGCACCAACCTGCTCAATCGGATGCGCCGCATCGTTGCGGCGTCGGGCCGTCATTGATGGATAATTTGTTTGACCTTCAGTGATAAACATCTTCGCGTATTCACCATCTTGGATCCGACGCAGCGCTTCACGCATCGCATACTTAGACTCTTCGTTGATGACTTCGGGGCCTGTCACATACTCGCCATACTCAGCATTGTTTGAAATGGAATAATTCATATTGGCGATACCGCCTTCATACATCAAATCGACGATGAGTTTCAGTTCATGCAAGCACTCGAAGTATGCCATCTCTGGGGCGTAACCCGCATCCACAAGCGTCTCAAAACCGGCCTTAACTAGCTCGACACAACCACCACAAAGGACCGCCTGCTCACCGAACAGATCTGTTTCAGTTTCGTCTTTAAAGGTTGTTTCGATGATACCCGTACGACCACCGCCAACACCCGATGCGTATGACATGGCAACATTCTTCGCGTTGCCTGACGCGTCTTGATGAATCGCAACCAAATCCGGGACCCCACCACCGCGTACGTATTCACTGCGGACCGTGTGGCCCGGAGCTTTTGGTGCAATCATGATGACATCCAAATCATCACGTGGAACAACTTGGTTGTAGTGGATTGAGAAACCATGTGAAAACGCAAGTGTCGCTCCCCGCTTGATGTTTGGCTCTATTTCTGACTTGTACAGATCACCATGAAATTCATCGGGGGTCAGAATCATCACAAGATCCGCCTGCGCAACTGCTTCAGCCACAGAGAGAACTTTCAGGCCATGCGCTTCCGCTTTTGCGACTGAAGATGAGCCGGCGCGAAGACCAACGGTAACGTCGACACCGGAGTCTTTCAGGTTGCAAGCCTGTGCGTGGCCCTGCGAGCCATAACCGATTACCGAAACTTTTTTCGACTGAATAATCGATAGGTCGCAATCTTTATCGTAATAGATCTGCATGAAATGTTTTCCTCTGTTTAATTTTGGCTGTTTACAAGGACAACACGCGTTCACCGCGCGCAATACCACTAACCCCACTACGGACCACCTCTAGAATGGCCGCAGTGCCAATCGCTTCGATAAATGCGTCTAACTTATCGGTGGCCCCGGTCAGCTGCACGGTATACATAGCTGGAGCCACATCAACAATTTGACCGCGGAAAATATCACATGTCCGCTTAACTTCAGCGCGCTGGGCACCGGTAGCTTTGATTTTGATCAGCATCAGCTCTCGTTCAATGTGGTCGCCTTCCGTGAGATCGACCAACTTCACAACATCAATCAATTTATTCAACTGCTTTGTGATCTGCTCAATCACCTCATCGTCACCAATCGTGGTGACGGTCAGACGCGATAAAGTAGGATCTTCCGTTGGGGCAACAGTCAATGACTCGATGTTATAGCCGCGCTGCGAGAACAGTCCGACAACACGAGACAGCGCACCAGGCTCATTTTCCATGAGAGCCGAGATTATACGCCTCACTTGGTACGCTCCGTCTTACTCAAAATCATATCCTTCATAGAGCCTGTTGGAATTTGCATCGGATAGACGTGCTCGTCCGGATCGATATAGATATCCATGAAGACCACACGATCGTTCATTGAAAAACATTCTTCCATTTTCGGCCTAAGTTCCGCTGGATCCGTGACCTTCATTCCGACATGACCATATGCTTCGGCGAGTTTTACAAAATCAGGCAGAGAATCAGCATACGTTGAGGCGGCGTAGCGACCACCATATTGCATATCCTGCCATTGCTTGACCATACCAAGCGCTGCGTTATTCAAGTTAATGATCTTCACAGGCATGTTGTATTGAGTGCAGGTTGACAACTCTTCGATACACATTTGAATCGAGCCCTCGCCCGTCACAACAGCAACAGCGCTATCCGGATGTGCGAGTTGCACGCCCATTGCTGCCGGCAGACCAAATCCCATGGTCCCAAGCCCACCTGAGTTAATCCACTGGCGCGGCTTGTCATACTTATAATACTGAGCAGCAAACATTTGGTGCTGCCCAACATCGGAACAGATAAACGCTTCGCCGTTGGTAACTTCATATAGCGTGCGGATCACATCTTGCGGCATTATCTTTTCACTACGTGTGAACCGGTCACCTGTCCACAGACCATGCTTTTCACGCCATCCGTTGATCATTTCCCACCATGCATCCAGTGCCTGCTCATCAGGCTTAGCATCCATCTGGTTCAACATCTCAACCATATCTGCCAAGACAGGCTTTACCGGGCCAACCAATGGGACCTCTATGTCACGAACCGTTTTCTGAATCGATGCTGGGTCAATGTCGATATGAATAATACGAGCATTTGGACAGAATTTTTTCGGGTTGTTCGTGACTCGATCATCAAATCGAGCTCCAACGGCAAAAATCACGTCGGCTTGATGCATTGATTGGTTCGCCTCGTAGAACCCATGCATACCTAACATACCGATGAACTGGTCTTCAGAACCCGGGAATGCGCCGAGGCCCATCAATGTGTTAGTCACCGGGTAGCCAAGGCGTTTAGCGAGCGCAGTAAGTTCTTCAGACGCATCGCCCAGGACCACACCACCGCCGGCGTAAATCACCGGGCGCTTCGCTTCGAGGAGGAGATCGAGTGCTTTACGAATCTGACCAGCATGTCCTCTCAGCGCGGGAGTGTATGAGCGTAATTTAACTGTTTCTGGGTATTCAAATGGACGCTTCTCTGTCGGCGCCGTCATGTCTTTGGGAACATCGACAACGACTGGACCGGGCCGGCCAGTCTTTGCGATATGGAACGCTCTTTTCATCACGCTCGGAATCTCTTCGATCGAGCGCACCAAAAATGAATGTTTCACGATCGGACGGCAGCAACCAATCATGTCTGTCTCCTGAAACGCGTCGCTACCCATCAAATGGCTTGGGACGTTTCCTGAGATGACAACCAGAGGTATCGAATCCATGTAAGCGGTCGCGATACCGGTGATTGCGTTCGTTGCCCCCGGACCTGATGTCACCAGAGCAACACCAACCTCACCAGTCGAACGGGAAAATCCGTCAGCCGCGTGGACTGCCGCCTGCTCGTGGCGTACTAAAATGTGCTCGACCGCATCTTGCTGATACAGTGCGTCGTAGATATGTAAAACCGCGCCGCCAGGATAGCCAAAAATCATCTTGACCTGTTCCTCTTTCAGCGCACGCATGATCATCTCACCGCCTGAAAGCAACTCCACTTTCGACTCTCTCCGAGTAAATAATTTAGAAAGCCGGCAATTGTGACACTCAGAAACGGCCTGTCAACTGACAAGCCGCTGTATTTTACGCGGAAAAAGTGATTTCACCGGACGAAGTGAGCGCCGCCTTGATGGTTGCACCTGGCGTAAATTCACCCTTGAGCAGCGCCTCAGCAAGCGGATTCTCAAGGTATGTTTGGATCGCGCGCCTCAATGGACGCGCGCCATACACGGGATCATAGCCAGCTTCACAGAGTTTTTCAGCGACCTCATCAGTCAACTCAAACCCATACTCCATCTCTTCCAAACGGGCTCGCAGGTAGGATAACTGAACATCCAAAATACCGCGAATATGATCCCGACCTAGCGCATGGAAAACAACAGAGTCATCGATTCGGTTAATAAACTCTGGACGAAAATACGTGCCAGCGATACCCATCACCGCGTCTCGAATTGCTTCGTGTGACTCGTCGACCATACTCTGAATCAGATCCGAACCTAAATTCGACGTCATCACCATAACCGTATTCGAAAAATCAACCGTGCGGCCCTGACCATCGGTCAGACGGCCATCATCAAGTACCTGCAAGAGGATATTAAAGACATCTGGGTGGGCTTTTTCGACTTCATCCAGGAGTATAACCGTGTAGGGGCGGCGACGAACCGCTTCGGTCAAATAACCACCCTGTTCATACCCGACGTATCCAGGAGGTGCCCCGACAAGTCTAGCCACCGAATGCTTCTCCATGAATTCAGACATATCAATCCGGACCATGGCGTCTTCAGAGTCGAATAAAAATTCAGCCAGACTCTTGCAGAGTTCAGTCTTGCCGACCCCTGTTGGTCCAAGAAATAAAAACGAGCCATTTGGCCGTTTCGAATCCGATAAACCAGAGCGCGAGCGGCGCACCGCGTTAGCGACAGCAGTCACTGCGGTGCCTTGACCGACCACTCGTGCATGTAATGTACTCTCCATATGAAGAAGCTTATCTTTCTCACCCTCGAGCATCTTCGCCACAGGGATACCGGTCCACCGACCCACAACTTCAGCAATTTCCTCTTCCGTAACCCGAGAGCGCACGAGCTTACCCTCGTCAGATTCATTGGCCTCTTGAGCCTCAGCCATCCTCTTCTTGAGAGTCGGGATAACGCCGTACTGGATCTCACTCATTCGAGCCAAATCACCGGCACGCCGCGCCTGCTCCAGATCAATTTCAGCACGATCGAGCTCTTCCTTAATAGTTTGCACACCATGCGTTTGAGCCTTTTCTGATGTCCACACTTTATCAAGTGCAACCGCCTCTTTCTCGACCTCGGAAATGGTTTCCTCCAGTTCAACGAGCCTTGATTTGCTCGCCTCATCTTTTTCTTTCTTAAGCGCCTCACGTTCGATCTTCAACTGAATCAATCGACGGTCAAGACGATCCAACTCCTCCGGCTTGGAATCCATCTCTAAACGGATACGACTGGCAGCCTCATCCATCAGATCAATCGCCTTATCTGGCAGCTGTCTGTCCGTAATATAACGACTGGATAACTTCGCTGCGGCAATAATCGCAGAGTCAGAAATTTCTACACCATGATGCACCTCATACTTCGGCTTCAACCCCCGAAGGATGGCGATGGTGTCGCTTTCTGTTGGCTCACCCACTAATACTTTCTGGAAACGACGCTCGAGAGCGGCATCCTTTTCAAAATATTGACGATACTCATCCAGGGTTGTTGCGCCCACGCAGTGAAGGTCCCCGCGGGCGAGCGCCGGCTTGAGCATGTTGCCTGCGTCCATGGCGCCTTCAGACTTGCCAGCTCCGACCATGGTGTGGATTTCGTCAATGAAGAGAATAATTTGTCCTTCTTGTTGCGCCAACTCCTTCAGCACTGCCTTCAGTCGCTCTTCAAATTCACCGCGGAATTTCGCTCCCGCGATCAAAGAACCCATATCGAGGGATAACACGCGCTTACCTTTCAAGCCTTCAGGCACTTCACCATTAACTATCCGAGCAGCCAGACCTTCGACAATCGCTGTTTTTCCGACACCAGGCTCGCCGATCAAGACTGGGTTGTTCTTTGTTCGACGCTGCAACACTTGGACCGCCCGCCGAATCTCCTCGTCTCGACCGATCACGGGATCAAGCTTGCCTTCCGACGCTCGAGCAGTCAGATCAAGGCAATACTTATCTAAGGCACCGCGATTTTCTTCATCATTTTCAGCTTGCACCGACTCGCCTCCACGGATCTTCTCAACGGCATCTGTAAATCGATCTTCATAAACTGCGGCTGTCCGAAACGCGGCCTTGGTCGCTTTGTCTTTAGACATCACAGCAAGAACGGTCTCAGAAGAGAGATAGGCGTCTTTCTGAGCCATCGACTGCTTCTCAGCCAAATTAAACTGGCGAGCCAGATCCTGACTCATTCGGACCTCGCCATCGTGATTCGCAACTCGCGCTAGTCCATCCAAGGCGCGGTCGACTTCGGCGAGCAACTGATCAAAGTGGCCGCCGGCAGAAAGCACAAGGGCACGCGCCGAACCACCACTTTGTGTGAGTAAGGCCTTTAAAAGGTGCCATGGTGACATCTCATTATGATCCAGACTTAAGGCGAGGCTTTGCGCATCCTGTAGAGCTTGCATGAGGCGATTTGTTAATCGATCCATTCGCATTAGGTAATCCCTTATCTAAAACAACCTATATGCATTTTTGTGGGGCCAACCATTAGTAATTACAAGTTATCCACAGGTTATTCAGTGCGCATAATACAGCTCGCCATCCGGCCCGTAACGCCTGAGCGACGATAGGAGTACCAATGTGTCGAATCGCTATACGTGCAAACATCAAGCTCTTTGATCGTAACAACACCAAGGTTTTCAAGAAGATCAGAAGCAATACCCCGGAGATCGGCAATCGAGCGATCAGAACCGCTGACCGACTCGAAATAACGACCCCAATCAGAATTCTTAAATACAAAAGCGTCCACAACCTCTGGCCCAACTTCAAATGCGTCTTGGCCAATGCAGGGACCGAGCCAGACGCACACCTTGGCAGGATCAGGAAATTCTTTCAGTGTTCGCTCAAGTACCCCGGACACGAGGCCTCGCCAACCAGCATGGGCAGCACCTATCGAGTCTTGACTCGCGAATAACAGTGGAAGACAGTCTGCAGTCATAACGCCGATTGGACAGTACAATTGGTCTGTCACTACCGCATCAGCTGAGGTCACCGGGGAGTCCCGATCTACCCGGACGACATTAATTCCGTGAATCTGCTCCGGGAAATAAACTTCCTCACCAAAATAGCTAGCTAAATGTAACCGGTTTTTGACAACAGCCCTCACATCATCACCAACATGCAGACCCAAATTAAACGAGCCATAGGGGGCAGGGTCGGGATCGCATGTCGTCTGTAGCGCAACAACTCTTGGCCCGCAATCGATTTCAAGCCACGGATCAGACATTCACTCGCCTCAAAGCAACTAATAACCCATCTAAATCAGAGGGAAGTGGTACCTCAAACTCAATAGGTTCGCCCTGTGTCGGATGAATCAAGCCAAGCCTTCTAGCGTGGAGCGCCTGCCTCGGGAAACCGTCTACTAATGTGCGTGCTTCTCCTGTCGAATAACCAAGACCCGGACGACCCCGGCGATAAACTTGATCACCAACTAACGGGTGACCAATATGCATCATGTGTACACGAATTTGATGTGTTCGACCCGTTTCTAGCTTTATGTCCACCCAAGCACAGTGGACTATCATCTCAGTCACTCGATAGTGAGTAACGGCAGGCTTACCTGTAGAGACCACAGCCATCTTGGTTCGCTGAAGCCGATGCCTGTCGATGGGTGCATCAATTGTCTCCTCTTTATTAGGATGGCCATAGACAAGGGCACTATATTGCCGACTCATCGAGCGATCCTTGAGTTGCTTTACCAGATTGGCTTGTGCTTTAAGTGAGCGCGCGACCGCCAAGACACCGCTGGTATCCTTATCAAGACGATGCACGATTCCTGCCCTCGGCACTTCCTCAAGCTCAGGATAGGAAGATAGCAAAGCATTCACGAGCGTTCCAGAAGGATTCCCATGCCCGGGATGTACCACTAGACCGGCTGGTTTATTCACGATAATCAGGTCGTCATCAACGTGCACGATATCGAGAGGAATGTCTTCCGCTGACCAATCAACCTGGGTCTCGAGCTCCACATCAATCACAACCTGCTCTCCACCAAGTACCTTGGTTTTTGGCTTTACCCGTGACCCATCGACTACTATATGTCCATCCGCAAGCCATTGCGTCAATCGAGCACGCGAGTAGTCTGGCATCAGGTGAGCTAGCACCTGATCGATGCGTGATCCACAGTGCTCCAAAGGAACTTTAAACTGTGCTTGAATATGTGTTTTAGTATTCCGCCGATCCACCATGTGTCGATCTATTGAAACAAGGAACCTCATGATAACCCGGACATTCAGCTTCCTGCTCATTTCTCTTACGCTAACCGCATGCACGCTCTTGGACCCAGAAACCAACCTGAAAAGTGAACGCGAGCTGTGGGAAGAAGCACAAGGGCACATGGACGGTAGACGGCATCTTCAAGCGATCACGTCGCTCGAAGAACTAGATCGTCGTTTCCCGTTTGGGCAGTATGCCGATGGGACACAGTTGGATTTGGTCTATGCCTATTTCAAATCATCGAAATATGAGCTTGCACGACTGACAGCTGACCGATTCATTCGTCTCAATCCCGACCATCCTGAAGCAGACTATGCACAGTACATGAAGGGGCTCTCGTCATACGCGTCCAATGATTCGATGGTGTCGCGTTACCTTCCTGGCGACGAGACAGGTCGTGACATTGGTGGCGCGCGAGATGCCATTAATGACTTCACACAATTGTTAACACGGTACCCGGACAGTGAATTTAAAGAAGATGCGACTCTACGACTGATCTACGTCCGCAACCAGCTCGCGGAATATGAAGTTAACGTTTCCCGCTACTACATCAGAAAGGGGGCGTATCTAGCTGCTGCGAACCGCGCACGTCAAGTCGTTGAAGGCTACCCGTCAACGCCGGCCGTAATTGACTCATTGATAGTGATGCATTTGGCATATGAGGCCCTAGGTCTGCCGCAAGAATCGCAAGATGCACTATTCGTATTATCTGAAAACTACCCCAAATACGTGGTGGGCGAGCGCGGCAACCAACGTTTAGCTACTGGCGTGTTATATGACGAAGGTGAAACGCTAACCAGCATACTTACCTTAGGCCTTATGGGTAACAGAGGCGATCTAGCGGACCGTCTTGCTAAATTCAGTGAATCGCGTCGGTTGGACGCAAGCCGCCGTCCACAAGCAACGCTCCGATCTGCGGAGGACGCTCCGTCGGTTGATGCACCGCGCGTTGTCGACAAGGTGTTCTTTTAAAAAGACCAACGGTTTGCGATTGGATATCTTCGATCGCGACCAAACCCTCGAACGGTTACCCTCGGTCCAACGGCCGACTGCCGACGCTTATATTCATTAATATCGACTAACCGACACATACGCTTCACCTCAGCCGGATCAAATCCAGACTCTATGATTTCCTTTGGCGACAGATCAGATTCGATGTAGAGCGATAGCATCCTATCAAGACGATCATATGGCGGCAGACTATCTAAATCTTTTTGACCAGGAGCCAGCTCAGCAGATGGTGGCCTCGTGATGACGCGCTCAGGAATTACTTCACCATTCCGATTTACAAATCTCGCAAGATCATAAACTCGGGTTTTCCAAACGTCTTTTAGAACAGCAAATCCCCCGGCCATATCACCATAAAGCGTTGCATAGCCCACAGCCATCTCGCTTTTGTTACCGGTTGTTAATACCAACGCACCGGTCTTATTGGAGAGCGCCATCAGCAACACGCCACGACAACGGCTCTGAAGATTTTCTTCGGTCGTGTCGACCGAGTGTCCTTTAAAAAAGGGCTTCAATGTCTGCATGAACTCTCGAACCATCGGTTCAATTGGTACGATCGAGAATTCACACCCTAGAATTTCAGCCTGCTGTTGAGCATCTGTCACACTGGTGTCAGCCGTATATAGATAGGGCATCATTACTGCATGAACATTTTGGGCCCCCAGTGCGTCCACAGCAACCGCTAGCGTGAGTGCTGAGTCGATTCCACCTGATAAACCAAGCACTGCCTTTTTGAAGCCTGTCTTTGCAAAGTAATCACGCACACCTGTCACGAGTGCTTCATACAACATCCAATCCGGAGATGGCACGTCTTCGAGGCGGTGTCCCGTCAGATCCGAACCGTCCCAAACGATATCTAACATTTCTTCACTGAAAAAATTTGCTTGAGCGACGATCTGACCTTCCCGGTTCACAGCAAATGAGCCACCATCGAAAATCAATTCATCCTGACCGCCGACTAAATTCACGTAGGCAATTGGTACTTGGTTGATACAAGCGCGATGTTTGAGGTGCCTATGCCGCTCGGATATCTTGTTTTCTGCAAAGGGCGACGCATTCACAACAACGATAAAATCGACACTAAGTTTGCAGGTCGCCTCAACGATTTCAGGGACCCAAACGTCTTCACAAACAAGCAGACCAATTCGCATATCATCGATTTCAGATACCTGAGGCCCGGTACCGGCTACAAAATATCGACGCTCGTCAAATACCTGGTAGTTGGGCAATGATTGTTTGTGATAGGCAGTCACACGCGTACCATTGCGGTACATAATCAGACTATTCCAAAGTGATGCAGGACGGGCGCTGTTATCACCGAGATCCCATGTGCTTGACTCGCAAGCTAGTTCCGTCGGCGCGCCGACAAAAAGTGTCAACCCATTGCTGATCTCACACAATTGGGATTCCGATGCTTTTAATTTATTGACTAGCTCAGGACGTAGTAGGAGATCCTCAGGTGGATATCCGGTAAGCGCGAGCTCGGGTGCTATCAAGACAGACACCCCATCCTTTCGAGCAGTCTCCGCCGCGTCCGCTAATTTGTGTAAGTTAGCATCAAAGTCGCCAACAACGGCATCCATTTGGAGCAGTCGAATAAGAGAAGCTTGCGTCATAGTGTGGTCCGAGGTTGATAGGGTGCAGGGTCAATTATTGGCGTCCGCTCCGTCATAAGGTCGCATAATAGTCGGCTGGACGCAGGACTCAAGACCACTCCGTTTCGGAAGTGCCCTGAATTTACCCACAACTTACGCGAAATTGCGCCAATCCAGGGCACACCCTCAGGTGAACTGGGACGAAAGCCTGCCCACTGAGCTTCCAAGTCGACACCCCGTAATGCAGGAATCATCGCAAGCGCTGAAGCATAGAGTGATTCGAAAGCCTCGCGATCTGGCGTTCGTCGAAAGCCCACATCTTCAAGCGTTGATCCAAAAACAATCCGTCCATCCGCCCGTGGAATCGCATAACGACCATTCGCCAAGACCACACGACTGACAAGTTCACACGTACCAAACAATAGCATCTGCCCCTTCATCGGTTTTATTGGACAGGCCATATCCAATCCCGACAGCAAGCCGCCGGTCCAGGCGCCGGTGGTAAGTACGACTTGATTCACATCGAATTTCTTACCTTTACTCGAGACTATAGGTGATTCCAAATCACCAGATATCTGGGCCTGATGATGTTCCAACAGATATATTCGCGGATGACGGAGACACATCTGTCTCAACGCCTTACCCATTCTTGGACTACGCACACTCGAAACACCAGGCATCCACAAAGGCGTCTCGTCCAGTTGCACATGAGGTTCTAGCGCATGGGCCTCAGCATCGTTGATTTCTATAACCGCGCGCGACAAACCTGCACCCCAAGCGAGCGCCTGCTCACGCTCGTTGGTTGCGGTCACCAACATACCCGTCTCCAAGAGTTCCGGATCAATCCCTGTGGAATCTCGTAGTTGGGCAATCAAATCAGGAAACACTTTCTGAGACCACGTCGCTAACGCAGTGATTGGTGGCGCATATCGCCACGGATAGAGCGGTGAAATTATTCCGCCGCCAGCCCAAGAGGCCTCGAGACCTGCCTGGCCTTTGTCAATTATCAGGACACGCTGGCCTGCGCCGGCTAATTCCAAAGCAGACAGCATACCCACGACGCCTGCACCAATAATCAATACGTCACAGGAGGAAATTGTTGATTGCAACATGGCTTAATTATCGCACGGACAAGCCATTTCGTCAGAACCTGCTGCTCTCTGTTTATATAGTGATATTTACGCGCTGCGCTGCCTCTCGACCAAAGGAGACTGTTACTCCGTGCTATTCGACCAAACGAAGCCTCAGTTCTTTTGGCAATGAGAATTGAACGGTCTCATCAACCCCATGTTCTTGTGAGATCGTGTCAGCACCGAGCTCCTGCAACCGCTCACACACTGCTCGCACAATATTTTCGGGAGCCGATGCACCTGCTGTTACAGCGATGGCCGTAGCCTCCTTGACCCAGACGGGGTCGATTTGTTGAGGGCCATCGATTAGATAAGCTCTCGAACCCAAACGCTCCGCGAGTTCTCTCAACCGATTGGAATTGGACGAGTTTGGAGAACCGACCACTAGAACTAAATCATGAGCGCTTGCCAAGCGCTTCACGGCGTCTTGACGATTTTGTGTTGCATAACAAATATCGTCTTTACGTGGTCCTTGAATCTCAGGAAACCGCTCGCGTAAGATATCGATAATACGCGCCGTATCGTCCATGGATAGCGTAGTTTGAGTAACAAACGATGCGGTCCTTGGGTCATCGATCTGAACAGCCCGTGCGTCTTCTTCATCCTCTACCAGCTTTATCGTCCCGCCATTTGATGTATCGAACTGGCCCATCGTACCCTCGACCTCGGGATGCCCCGCATGGCCGATCAAAATACACTCGCGCCCTTCTTTTGAAAACTTGATCACCTCTATATGAACTTTGGTCACCAAGGGGCAGGTCGCGTCAAAAACTTTCAGTTGACGCCTGGCAGCCTCTTCTCTAACGGCGCGAGACACTCCGTGTGCGGAGAAAATCACAATGGTGTCATCGGGGACTTCGTCGAGTTCATCCACAAAAATAGCGCCCCGATCCCTTAAGTCATCGACGACTGTCTTGTTGTGGACCACTTCATGACGGACATAGACAGGCGCACCAAACACTTCAAGTGCTCTGTTAACGATATCGATCGCTCGATCAACGCCAGCACAAAAGCCGCGCGGATTTGCAAGCGTCACCTGCATCAGTGTGTCTCGGATGGAACGACGGACAAAATTTCAACCTCAAACTCAAGATCGTGACCGGCAAGCGGGTGGTTAAAGTCAACGGTCACCATACTGTCATCTACAGCCACTATAACGCCAGGTAGTTCAGATTTCGCTTTATCTTGGAAACTAACGACCAAACCCTCTGACAACTCAACCGATGGATCAAACTGATCTCTCGGAATTCTCTGTACATTGGACGGATTGTGCTGACCGAATCCGTCTTTGGGTTCAATTCGTTTAATTTTGCGCTCACCCGCCTTCATTCCATGAATCACTGCCTCAAAGGGCTCCGGCAAATTACCATCACCGATTACAAGCTCAGCGGGTTTTTTTTCGAACGTTGAGTCCACCAGCTCGCCGGTACCTGCAAGTTTCAATGAGAAGTGTAGTTCAACTTTACAATTTGGGCCGATGTCGAGCATCTGTATACCATCCAATTAATAAACAGCCTGCTGCTAACGTAATGCTTGCATCGGCAACATTAAAGGCCGGAAACGACCAACCCCTCCAATGGAAGTGCACAAAATCCACTACATACCCGAATGCCACTCGATCAATAGCATTGCCAATCGCGCCGGGAATTAGGAGTACAAACCCGGCCCGCACCCACCTACACAAGTCAGAATCACGTAGTGACCATGACGCATAGGCAGACACACCAATAGCCAAGACTAGAAATAACCACTGCTGCCAGCCACCGGCATCTGCCAGAAAACTAAAGGCTGCGCCGGTGTTGTGTAACAACGTAAAAGACAAGAACGGCAGCAAACTAACCGGTTCACCGTAATTCAGATATGTCGATGCAAGTAGCTTGGTGCACTGATCGACCAGGAGAATCACCCCTATCACCAGTGCAAAATCGAGCCTCATACAAAGGTCCGCTCTTCGCCGACACCCTCAACATTGTCGACACACCGCGCACACAATGCTGGATGTTCGCTCACAGAGCCAACATCAGCACGGTGGTGCCAGCAACGTTCACATTTCTTAAAAGATGTGGAAGATACAACCACTGACAACAGAGGGCACTCAGGCTCAGAAACCGCATCACTCGGTGCATCAGACAGTCTGTATAAGGCGGCTTCGGAAGTAATCATCGCAAACCGCAACTCATCACCCAACATCGCCAGCGCATCAAACACCGGACCGTCCGCATATAACGCAACCTCGGCAGACAGTGAGCCCTTCACCAGTCCATCGTTTCGCGCTACCTCAATGGCTTGGTTCACAGCCTCTTTAACCGACTGAATCAGAGACCAATCCACTCCAACACGATCACTTGCTTGAGGTAGCTCGATCTCAGTCACGGCAAAAACAAATTGATGTGGACGCGTTCCAGGCATTACCTCCCAAATTTCTTGCGCCGTAAATGACAAAATCGGCGCCATCCAACGAACAAGCGCATCCGTAATCCAGTACAACGCCGTCTGACAACTCCTTCTGGCGTGACTCTCTGCTTTAAGCGTGTATTGACGATCCTTAATGATATCCAGATAAAAACCACCGAGGTCATCAACGCAGAAGTGATGCAATGACTGAGTCACTTCAGAAAACTCATAGCGCTCATAGTGACCCATAATCTTGTCCGACAGCGCTGCCGCGCGACGAATCATCTCGGCATCGAGTGAAACCAGATCATTGATCGCAACCTGATCGGTTTCTGGATTAAATCCTGCCATATTCGCCAGCAAGAAACGTGACGTGTTCCGAATACGTCGGTAGGTATCGGAGGTCCGATTGAGGATCTCGTGACTCACCGTCATTTCTTTCGTGAAATCACTTGAAGCAATCCACAAACGCAAAATATCAGCGCCCAAGGTATTCATCACATCCTGCGGAGGGATAACATTACCAAGAGACTTCGACATCTTTCTGCCATCTTGATCTACGGTAAATCCGTGAGTCAGCAACCCGTTATACGGCGCGCTACCATGGATAGCGACGGACGTTAACAATGATGACTGGAACCAACCCCGGTGCTGATCAGATCCTTCGAGATACAAGTCAGCAGGAAAACGAAGGCCGTCACGACGACCGAGGACAGACGCGTGCGTTGTCCCAGAATCAAACCAAACATCAAGGACATCCGTGACTTTACGGTAGTCCGCTGCATCGTCACCGAGTATTTCACTCGGTTCCAGATCAAACCACGCATTGATACCACCTACCTCGATCTTAGTAGCAATTTTCTCAAAGAGTACGGCTGTATCAGGATGCAGTTGGGCAGTCTCTTTGTGCACAAACACTGTGATTGGTACCCCCCAGTTCCGTTGCCGAGAGATACACCAGTCGGGCCGATCCTCAAGCATAGCCGCCAAGCGGTTCTTCCCCCAACTCGGAGTGAAATGAACCTGAGATTCGACCGCATCACGCGCCGTTTCCAATAGTCTTTCGCCCTGCATACGAATGAACCATTGTGGAGTCGCACGATAAATTACCGGCGTCTTATGACGCCAGCAGTGTGGGTACGAGTGCTCAAGCCTCGCCTTGTGAACCAAACGCCCCGTATTCGCCAGATACTCGGCAATCACCGGGCCTGCTTTTTCCACGTTCATTCCAGCAACGACAGACACCGACTCAGCGAAGGTTCCATCATCACGTACCGGCGTCAATAACTCGATATCCAGCGCTTTGGCTGCATTGAAATCATCAAGACCATAGGCAGGCGCGGAGTGCACGGCTCCAGTACCCGCTTCAAGAGTCACGTGGTCACCGGTAATCACCGGAACAATCCGGGCATCCCACGGGGCCTCACAATAAATGCCAGCGAGTGAGTCACCAGACGTTTTACCGAGAATATTGAATTCGGCGATACCGTAACGTTCTGTTAATGCGTCAAGACGTCCCTCAGCCAAAACCAAGGTCCAACTCACGCCGTCTTTCTCAAACTGCGCCAAAACGTATGGAAGTTCAGCGTTCACCGCCACAAATTGGTTGGCCGGTAGTGTCCACGGCGTGGTTGTCCAAATCGCCATCGCGGCAAGATTGGCAATATCTGGGGACACACCAAAGGCATATTCGATCTGATCAGTGTTCTGAATTGGGAACGCGACGTCAACCGTCCAAGTTTCACGATCTTGGTATTCGACCTCGGCTTCAGCCAAAGCACTTTCGCAATCCATACACCAATAGACGGGCTTCGCGCCTTGGTGGAAGTGACCGTTATTTATGATCCGCCCCAATGATCGAACAATATCGGCCTCTACCTGGTAATCCATCGTCAGATATGGAGCCTCCCAGTCGCCCAAGATACCGAGGCGATTGAAGTCGACCTTCTGCCGCTCAATTTGTGTCGCGGCATATGCACGACAGGCATCTCTAAACTCGCTAGCAGATTGAAACTTGTCACCGATCTTACCAATCGTCGTCTCAACCTTGTGCTCAATTGGCAGGCCATGACAGTCCCAACCGGGGACATAGGGCGCATTGTAGCCAGCCAATCCCTTTGCCTTGACAATAATATCCTTCAGTACTTTATTCACAGCATGACCGATATGGATGTCACCATTTGCGTATGGGGGGCCGTCATGCAAGATAAAGGTCTTGTCACGTTTCGACTGCACGTCACGGATCTGTTGATACCAATCATCCGCTATCCACGACGCCACCATGTCAGGCTCACGTTTCGCCAGGTTTCCACGCATCGGGAACTCAGTTTCAGGAAGATTCAGCGTATGTTTATAATCAGTCATTAAGTTTCAGATCCTGTTAATGTGCTCATCGATTCTAAAGCCTTGGCGTTATCGACCCGAATTTGTGCGGTCAATGCGTCAAGGCTTTCGAATTTTTGTTCGGCACGAATGAACACTCTTGGGGTAACGATTAAATCGCGACCATACAAGTCCCCAGTAAACGCATGCAAATGCACCTCCAATCTGACCTTCTGGCCAGAGACGGTTGGACGAGAGCCAATGTTGGCAACACCAGTGAAAATCTGCCCCTCTGGAAGCTCGACCGTGCAACCAAACACACCGCGCAGCGGGTGCGCGTTAAAGATCATTATGTTAGCAGTCGGAAACCCAATTTTCCGCCCCAGCTGTTGTCCGTAACCGACACGACCGCAGAGCGTGTAGAAGCGACCGAGTAACTGTGCGGCCCCAATAAAATCATTTGTCTTCAGCAGGTACCTTACTCGAGATGATGAAATCCGCTCATTACCCACCCGATGCGTCTCCGATTGCTCAACCGTAAAGCCTTGGCGCCCACCTACATCAAGGAGGTAGCTAAAGTCTCCTTTTCGGTCGCAGCCAAACCGAAAGTCATCGCCTACAACCAGATGTTTCACGCGCTTACCTACGACGAGCTGGGTCACGAAGGCTTCTGCAGTCATGGGCCGAATATCCGAGAACTTTAGACACCAAACACAGTCAACCCCCAGCCCAATCAAGGCCGCGACCTTAGACTTGAGACTCATCAAACGCACTGGCGCTGCCTGACCATTTTGATTTGCAAAATATTCTTTTGGCTGCGGTTCAAAAAGCATCACGGTCAAAGGCAGTCTAAGTTGACGGGCCGCCTGTTGTGCTTGACGAATGACCAATTGATGCCCCACATGCACCCCATCAAAATTACCGATGGTTAAAACATGTGGTAATCGAAACGCTGTATGTCGACCAAAAACAAACTGCATGGCATTACCGGGCTGTTGGCGGCACAAGCAACGCAGTATACCGGACCCCAGTCAGTCTCAGAGTCGCCAGATACAGGAATCCAGAAAGAATCAACAGCAAAGTAGTCCAGCCAATGCGCCCTGTAATTGTCTGGTCTGCTAATTGTGCTGCAGAAGGGGCCCACCACGCTACCTGCATCATGACGATCAACCCAAGCGCCACTTGCAGAATTTGTTTCCATGGGAGACCGCGGACTTCATACCAGCCGCGCCGGTGCAGACCACTAAGTAACAGCACCGCGTTCACCCAGGCAGATAGTGATGTCGCAAGTGCTAAGCCCACATGGTCTAACGACCACACAAGCATCAGGTTAAGTGCCATATTTGAGGTCATTGCAATCAAACCGATTTTCACTGGCGTCTTAGTATCCTGGTGTGCGAAATAGTGTGGCGCCAAGACCTTGATCATCATAAATGCAGGTAGACCCGCCGAATAAGCCATCAATGACAATGCAGCCGCCTGAATATCCGATACCGTCATCGCACCATATTGAAACAGTGTCGACAAAATCAGCTCACCAAATACCGCAAGGACCGCCGCACAAGGAAGCCCTAACACCAAGACCACCCAAATCGCCCAGCTCTGTGTTTGATGTGATGCGTTAACGTCATTTTGAGCAAACTCGCGAGACAGCTTCGGGAGAATGACAGTCGAGACGGCGATCGCGATGACCCCCAGAGGGAGTTCCATCAAGCGATCTGAGTAATAGAGCCAGGACACAGACCCTGACACCAAAAGAGAAGCCAACACCGTATCAAGTAATAAATTGATTTGGCTCACAGATACACCGAATAGCGCAGGACCCATCAGCCTTAGAATTTTCGAAACACCCGGATGATCGGCTTGTAATGATGGCTTGGGTAGTAATCCCGCCCCCATGAGTGGGGGAATCTGGATTAAAAGTTGGATGAGACCAGAAATCGCGACGCCGATCGCAAGCCCCATCACTGGTGGTGAGACCAGTGGTGCCAGATACAGTGCGCTCCCGATCAGCGATAGATTTAAAAAAATGGGAGTGGCGGCTGGTACCGCGAACCGACCAACACTATTCAAAATGCCGCCAGCAAATGCGACAAAGCAAATAAATCCGAGATACGGGAAGGTCCAACGAAGAAGATCAGTAGTTAAGGTGAGTTTCCCTGGGTCATCTGAAAATCCTGGGGCAAACAGCATCGCGATCCAAGGAGCTAGAAAAACGCCGAGAGCACTGATGGCAATCAGGATCAAACCGAAGCGTCCGGCGACCTGATCAATCAAGCGTTTGACTGATGCTTCGCCTTCTTTTTCTCGTGTTTCTGAAAACACGGGAACGAATGCCTGCGCAAAGGCGCCCTCACCAAAAAGACGACGAAGAAAATTCGGAATTTTAAATGCTACGAAGAATGCGTCAGCTCCAGTAGATGCACCCACCGAGTTCGCCAGTACAATATCTCGCACTAACCCAAGTACGCGAGAACACATCGTCCAACCGCCGACTGTTATTCCGGATCGAACCATCTTTTCTGTCGTCACGCTTTGCTGTCCTTGACCTCTGGTCCCATTTTGGGTAAATTTCCGCGCCTTGATTTTCCAGTTATCTCAACTGGTTCGAAGTTTACTGTAAGGGAGCAACCCCGGTGGCAAATAGTCCCCAGGCGCGTAAACGCGCAAAACAGGCGGATGTCCGTCGCAATCATAACGCCAGCCTGCGTTCAAGGGCTCGTACATATGTTAAGAAAACACTGGCAGCGATTGCGACCGGTGAACAACAGGCTGCATCGGACGCATTCCGTGAAACCGCACCGATTCTTGATAGCATGGTTACCAAAGGCATCTACAAGAAGAACAAGTGCGCTCGCATTAAGAGTCGGCTGAACGCAAAGATCAAGGCAATCGCGTCTTAACACAAGGACAGGCGCCGGACTAAACCAGCGCCATATTGTCTCGATGCACCAAGGCATCACCCTCCATCAGCAACTGATTTTGGTTCAGTTGCTTCGTCGTTTTCCCAAACATCTCTTCCGCTTGAGTCGACCCGTAATTAACAAGCCCCGTCGCGAGTCGTTCCCCACTTGACGTCTCAATTGCCACAATATCACCACGGTCAAACACGCCCCTCACCTCAGTTACTCCCACGGGTAGTAGACTTCTGCCCTTTGCTTTCAAAGCCTCAGCCGCACCTGCATCAACCACAAGAACTCCTCGCGTCTGCTTATGTGACGCCAACCAACGCTTTCTCGCAGCCTGTGGTTTTAAGTCTGGATATAACAACGACCCGACCAGGTCACCGGCGCGCAGTTGTTCAAGCACTCCATCGACCCGACCGTTGGCGATCAAGGTCATAGCGCCCGAACGCGCGGCTTGCTGGGCAGCCATGATCTTGGTGTACATACCCCCACGCCCCAACGTACCGCCCTCTTTCCCAGCCATACCTAACAGGCCATCATCCAAAGCCCGCGCTTCTGAAATCAACGCCGCCTCGGGATGGACACGCGGATCTTTATCGAAGAACCCATCTTGATCGGTCAGGATCACCAACACATCTGCTTCAAGAAGGTTGGTCGCCAAGGCGCCAAGCGAGTCATTATCGCCAAAACGGATTTCGTCGGTCGCGATAGTGTCGTTCTCATTCACAACCGGAATCACACCGAATTGGCTAAGAGTTTTCAATGTATCGCGCGCATTAAGATAGCGCTTACGATCAGCAAGTTCTTCGTGCGTTAACAAAACCTGCGCGGTCTCTCGACCACAGGCAGCGAAACAGCTCTGCCAAGCCTGCACAAGGCCCATCTGTCCAACCGCCGCCGCGGCTTGTAGCTTGGGGAGTTCTTGTGGCCGCCGATCGATCTGGAGAGCCCTCAGACCGACCGCAATAGCACCGGAGGACACCAAACATAAATCGACACCGTCATCGATCAAAGTAGACATCTCCTTGACCCACGTCTGCATCCTCGATACATCAAGACCCTGGCCATCATTGGTCAGCAATGCGCTACCGATTTTAACGACCCAGCGCTTACTAGATTTCAGCTTGGTACGTTCAGTCACGAACTACAATGACCTCCATTCCGTGATCGTCGTCGCCATCATCGTCGTCTTCATCATCCACGTCGACTCCTTTTCGCTGCATACGGCGTATCTCACGTAACTCAGCAATCCGTTCATGAGCTTCCTCTGCCATTTGATCGAGCCAAGCACGCTCAGCTCGCTCAGCATCTGGATCTTCCCGCCTCTCGATCGCTAATTCTTCAAGTCGACTCATCAGGTTATAAGCGAGAAGCTCACAGCCTTCGCCTGTCACCCCAGAAATCACATAAACAGAGTGCGGCCAGTTTAATGCGTCTTTCAACGCCGTAATAAATCCTTCACGCTCATTTGCATCGACCAAATCAACTTTGTTGAGCACCAACCAACGCTCACGAGCCGCAAGGGATGGGCTAAATTGTTCCAGCTCGTCGGTAATCGTCTCGACAACTTCGACCGGATCTTTATTATCAACCGGAGCAACATCCACCAAGTGCAGCAGAATTCGAGTCCTCGTGAGGTGCTTTAAGAACCGAGTACCCAATCCTGCACCCCCCGCGGCGCCTGAGATCAGTCCAGGGACATCCGCAATTACAAAATTACGATGTGACGCCAATGACACAACACCCAATTGTGGTGTTAAAGTCGTAAATTGATAGTCAGCAATTTTGGGTTTCGCGGCAGACATCTGACTAATAAGTGTCGACTTACCCGCATTCGGCAAACCGACCAATCCAACATCTGCCAACAATCGAAGTTCAAGACGTAAACCAAACGTCTCTCCAGGGGTTCCTGGCGTAGTTCGGCGTGGAGCGCGGTTTGTTGAGGATTTAAATCGTGTATTACCCAAACCTCCGCGACCACCCTCAGCCACAGTCATCAAATCAGCATCTGCAACAACTTCACCAATAAGTGTGTTGGTTTCATCATTATAAACTGTCGTTCCGACAGGAACTTTCAATACGAGATCACGACCACCTGCACCGGTTTTATTGCGCCCCTCACCAGGACGGCCATTATCAGCGCGATAGCGCGGCTGGAAGCGATAGTCAATGAGCGTGTTCAGATTTTCGTCCGCAACCAAAATAACTGAACCGCCGCGGCCACCATCACCACCATCGGGCCCACCTTTGGGAATATATTTTTCACGGCGGAAGCTTAGGCACCCTGCGCCACCATTTCCAGCTTCTACTTTAATTAGAGCTTCATCTACAAATTTCATAGTCGTCCAGAACGCAAAAGCCCCGCTCAAGCGGGGCTTTCTCATCGGTAGAGCTTTGACTTACGCAGAAGGCACTACACTGATGAAGCGGCGCTTGTGCGGCCCCTTAACTTCAAACTTCACCTCGCCATCGGTCTTCGCAAATAGCGTATAGTCTGTACCACACCCGACGTTAACACCCGGATGAAACTGAGTTCCACGCTGACGGACTAGGATGTTACCGGCCAAAACTTGCTGACCACCAAACTTTTTCACGCCAAGGCGCTTACTTTCCGAATCGCGACCGTTTCGAGTACTACCGCCCGCTTTCTTGTGAGCCATCTCCGTCTCCTGCCTTAACTATTAATGCCTGTGATCTTAATTTCCGTAAACCACTGGCGATGTCCTTGACGCTTCATGTGGTGCTTGCGGCGCTTAAACTTCACGATGGTTACCTTGTCGCCCCGGCCGTGCTGAATAACCTCGGCAGACACTTTTGCCCCATCAACAACTGGAGCACCCACCTTGATTGATTCGCCTTCCCCAACCATCAGCACACGATCAAAATCGATAGTTGACCCAGTCTCAGCCTCGATTTTCTCGACCCTGATGACCTCGCCCTCAACAACACGATGCTGTTTACCGCCTGCTTCGATGACCGCGTACATTTTCTGACTCCGTTTCTAAATCCCAGCGGCTAGTGCCACCCGAAAGGCGCGTAATGATAGGGAGTTACCAACCAGAAGACAAGCCCTAATTTCGCTTTTTATCAGTTGAATAATCGTTAGAATATACCGTCGAATAATACCGGACGAATCCATGCCAACTGCTGACCAACTGATTGATCTTATCCGCCCCGATTTTGATGCGTTAAATGAATTACTAATTTCTCAGCTTGGATCCGAGATCGATCTAATCGAAGAAGTGAGCCAATACTTGATTCAATCGGGCGGCAAACGTGTCCGACCACTGGTAACCTTAATGGCGGCACGTGCGCTCAGCACAGAGAACGATCACCATATTCCGCTCGCGGCCTCGATTGAGTGCCTCCATACCGCAACTCTGTTTCATGACGACGTCGTTGACGGTTCAGATGCCCGCCGTGGCCAACCGAGCGCAAACGCTGCTTTCGGGAACAGCGCCAGTATTTTAGTCGGTGACTTTGTGTACTCACGCGCGTTTCAGATGATGGTCTCAGTGGGACGACTCGATATACTGAAGCTTCTCGCAGATACCACCAATCAAATTTCTGAGGGTGAGGTTTGGCAGCTCAAGAATCAGCATCGTGCGGACGTGTCTGAAGCGGAATATGATCAAGTCATTACGCGAAAGACCGCGGTGCTATTTGAGGCGGCGGCAGCCTGCGCAGGTCTCGCCACGGATCAATCCGAAGAAGTCATCAATGCACTAAAAACCTTCGGGCTCGAGCTTGGTTTTGCATTTCAGCTAATTGATGACTACTTGGATTACGCCGGCGACTCAGACAGACTCGGAAAAAATTTGGGTGACGACCTTGCTGACGGAAAATGCACACTGCCGCTAATAAAAACACTTGAAGAAGTTTCTTCAAAAGACGCCGATATCATCATAGAAGCAATCACATTTGGGGATCGTGATCGTTTTTCTGAGATCGCAACGATTGTAACCAACACAAGCGGACTTACTTATACAAAAGGGCGCGCATTATCCGCTGTCAAAAAAGCCAAACAGGCACTAAATATCGTGCCTGACTCTCGTTTTAAAGAAGGGCTCATTGGACTTGCGGAATTATCAGTCAGTCGAGTTAATTGAGGTGAATACATGGCTAAGGCCTATTTCGCAGCCGGATGTTTTTGGGGCGTCCAGCAACGGTTCTCTAAGTTACTCGGGGTAACAAACACCACTGTTGGATATATGGGTGGCACAATGCACTCCCCAGACTATAGATCGGTCTGCACGGGCCAGACCGGTCATGCGGAAGTCGTTGAGGTGGAATACGATGCGGCCCAAGTCGACTTCGCAACCCTAATGTCATGCTTTTTCGAGTGGCACGATCCAACCCAAGTGAACCGCCAAGGGCCGGATATCGGTACACAATATCGGACCGCGATTTTCCCGCAAAACGATGAGCAACGTACCCAAGCACAAAAAAAAATCGATCAGCTCAACCAATCCGATGGCCACAGCAAACCCATCGCGACGACGATCGAGACCGCAGATAAATTTTGGCCAGCTGAGGACTACCACCAGCATTATCTCGACAAACGCGGCCTAGGCCCCTGCGGGATCTGACAATGGCGCGTGTTCTTGTCACTGGAGGCAGAACGGGAATCGGTCAAGCAGTGCTTACGCAGCTTATTGATGACGGGCACGTAGCGATCAGTACATCGCGCCACCCTCAACCCGACCAAGCTTCAGTCGAGTGGTTCACCCTCGACCTCAGCAAGCCCGACAGCGTTCAAGCGTTTTGTAATAGTTCTTTTTGGGACAAACCAATCGATGCAATTTTTAATAATGCAGGATACGGACTCATTGCACCGATTGAATCGGCATCGACGGAGGCCGTTCGCGAGCAATTTGAAGCCAATTATTTTGGCACCATGATGATCACTCAAAAAGCAATGGAACACTTCAGACAGCAGGACCGAGGAGTCTTGGTGGTCAACACATCTATCGGTGGCCGCATGGCATTCCCCTACTTTGGGTATTACAACGCAACCAAGCATGCACTAGAGGCTTCGTACGAAGCGCTCTGGTATGAATGCCGCGACTCAGACATCCAAATCAAAATTATTGAACCTGGATTCACCCAGACGAACTTTGCGACCCACGGCATGCAGATGTCCGGAGAGAAAAGTCCCTATCATGCCAGAGGTCTTTCATGGCTCGCTAAGTCGATGCAAGAAGGAACAACAGCAACGCCGCCGACCGATGTCGCAAAAGTGATTGTGTGTGCTCTGTTTGATGAAAAAAGTAAACTGAGATACCACGCAGGTAAGCACAGTCGAAGCCTCCTACTCATGAGGAAACTCCTGCCAGACAGTTGGTTTCAGGCGCTCATCGGTAAAGCCATCTTACGCGGACAAGAACCGAATTAACCCCTCCACCGCACGGTCGACCGTTTTCTTAAATCCAATGGCCAAGACTGGGTCGATTAAATTGTATGGAAACGCGAGCCGAATCTCGGCATTGTATTCAACCCGGGTACCCTGATCGGTAGCGGTCACATCGATCTGATCAATAGCCGTCGCTTTCGCCGCCACACCCGTCAAGACAGCCCGAACACCTGGTTCGTAAACCGTAACCGTGTATACCATATCAATTGGATTGCCGCTAAATAGCACCCGGACATCATATTCTGCACCTTGACCGAACACTTCATCTCTCGGGACCACTGATTGAATCGAGTCATCCCATGACATGAGGTGCCGAAAATCGGCAATCAGACGAAGGGTTTCCTCAGGTGGTTTTGCTGAGAAAAACTGCCGTTCGAATCGCATCAATCACGCTCCGCAAACGGGCGACCAACCGATAGTGTCACTGACCGACGACCACCTTCTGTGCGCCCAAACGAGAGATAGCCCGGACCGACCGCCGTATCAGCGCCAACAAACAACGAACCACCAGACAATGTATTGTCCCACCGGATTTCATCTCGGTCTTGGAAGACGTTCCCCGCCTCTAGCGAAAAACCGATAAATAGGTGTTGATCGATTGGGACCACGGCACGTTCATTCAAGCGCTGATATCCCATAAACGAAAGAAGGCCTGCGTGGCGACCAGAAATTTCGTCAGGGCTATATCCAGACAAGCGGGTAAAGCCACCTAAACTGTATCGAGGCGTAACGTCGGTGACAGCATTTTCAAAAAGATAGCTAAAGTACCCCTGCCCAACCAGAGTCATCCCTTGGCTGTGATAGAACGGGTATAAAATATCGAGCGTCACCCCATCGTACTGACGGGTCGCGCCAAGTTTCGCGTCGTAAATCGAATACTCGCCAAGCACTCGTGCCCCTTCTGTCGGAAACCCAAGCGAATCGAGTGTGTCGAAGCCCAAGCGTGCAAAATAACGCGAATCATCCACTTTGGTACTTAATGAATCTGCGCCCAATAGTCTGTTGTTTTTGATATCAGCCTGGCGGAAACCAACCCGAAACTCTCCACGAGTGTCTAGCGAGTAGCCGGCGTCAAAGCCATACTCGCGCGTCTCTGTCGAGTAGGTCGATGTCAGTGTCCCCTCCTCATACAAAGCACGATCTTCACGAACAAATCCGACAATCGCAGACGCAAACCAGTCCGAGCCGTAATCAATTGGCTGATATAGTTCAGAGATCACTCGTGTCTTGTCACCGAGGGTCAACTCAGTCCGCCATTCACCGCCGAGCGGATTAATATTAGTCGCACGGACCACACCATTAAGATTGTATGAGGCGCGTCCATCGAGACTATCTTCTAGGGTGAATCCGAGATCTAGGTAATCAGGCCCCCAAGCTTTCTCTTTTGTTTCTAACGACAGTCCTACTTGATCATCTTTCTCAACGACCGACACCTCAACCTGATCAATTGTCTCAAGCGCATAAATTTTTCCCAAGTCAGACCTCAGTCTCTCGTTATCAAGCGGTTGCCCTGGACGCACTGTCAACCGATTAGCAATGGTTTTACTCGAGGTTCTTGGTGCATCACTGATCACTTCCACGAATGCAAGCGTTGGTGGCTCACTTCGGTTTAATCGTTTTGCATTCCAAGCTTGATAGGCAACAGGATCAGCTCGGAATCTAGCAAATATGTCAGGTACCGCGGCAAGAGACTTCCTGCCGATCGCGAGCGTATCTTCAGCCTTATTGAAATCAGCGGTCGCAATTCCCTCCGGGAAAATCTCAATCAGTAAATCCTGATCTGTTAACTTCTCAAGTTGCGCCTCAGTGTTGCGGCGTGTCAGCAGGTTAGTGAGCTGATCAACAACCGTCACCACAGATGTGAGTTCATTGGTGGAATATCTGAGTGAAGAGGTATCCACCACAATCACGCGGTCCGCGCCCATATCGCGAGCGACATCGACCGGAAGATTATTGGCGACACCACCATCTACGTAGAGTCGACCATCGATTTCAACAGGCGAGTAAACGACCGGCACAGCCATAGACGCACGAAGCGCAGTAGCCAAGGATCCCCGGCCTAATACCACAGCATCACCTGTCGCCAAATCGGTTGCCATCGCCCGAAATGGAATTGGTAACGCATCAAAATCAGTGACTGTCGCTGTCTCTAACGTTAGCGAGTTCAATGCCAACGCCAATTTCTGCCCGCGAAGCGCGGCTAGTGGCAGGCGGACATCACCGGGGGCAACGCCCAAGTCGAGACCTAAAAAATTACGACCCTCAAAACTTTTGTTTCGAAAGCTCCGCTCGTTTCGATCTGTCACATCACGAAGTGTTGAATTCCAATCGACGGACAGCAATTTCTCGCGGACCTCAGTTGCACTCAGACCGGATGCATACAGAGCGCCAGCTACGGCACCCATAGACGTTCCGGCGATGTAGTCGATTTGTACATTATTTGCTTCGAGCGCCTCAAGCACCGCAACGTGCGCAAACCCGCGCGCCCCACCACCAGATAAAACCAGACCAGTTTTCTCGCGTGCCGATGTAATCTCGGTAATACTGAGGGTCATAAGGATGACAAACACGACATGGAATGGTCTAAACACGGGGCGTAAATTCGCTTCATTACGTAACAAAGACACCATGGTATCGAAAAAACGCCGTCACCGTGACCCTTTGATCATAAGGACACCCGAAGGACTCTACTGCCCGAAAGCCCAGGCACATATTGATCCCTGGCGTCCTGTTGAGTGCGCGCTGATTACACACGCCCATGCAGACCACGCACGTGCTGGGTCCAGACAATATCACTGCGCACGGGGGGGCGAGGGTTTACTAGAGAAACGCCTCGGCAATCAGAACATTGAATCGCATCCCTACAGCGCCCGTTTTGTGCTCGGTGATGTACAGATCAGCTTTCATCCGGCTGGACATGTTCTTGGTTCAGCACAGATTCGTATCGATGACGGAGAATCCGTATGGGTCATTACGGGCGACTACAAGCGTGATCCGGACCCAACGTGCCAATTATTCGAGCCTATCCATTGCGATGTCTTAGTAACCGAGGCGACATTCGCACTTCCGATCTATCGTTGGCCATCCATGGACCAGGTGATGAGCCAGCTGTTCAGCTGGTGGGACCATCATGTCAGAAATCAACGTACGCCCGTTCTTTTATGTTACTCACTTGGAAAAGCGCAGCGGATCATGGCCGAGATTAAACAGCGATCTGATCGATCAGTCCTAGTCCATGGTGCGGTTGCAAACTTGAATATTGAATACGAGAAACAAGGGGTCAAACTCTGCCCATGGAAGCGCGCGAGTGAATCAGATAAAGCCGTCTCTAGCGATCTGATTATTGCGCCTCCACAAGTCGCCGGATCGTCCTTCCTCAAACGCTTTCATCCCACTGAACTTGCAATGGCATCTGGATGGATGCAAGTACGTGGCGTCCGCCGCCGATCAGCTATTCACCAAGGGTTTGTTATCAGTGATCACGCGGACTGGAATAGCTTGATCCAGACTATTGAGCAGAGCCAAGCAACGCAGATTTACGCGACCCATGGTGAAACACGCGTGCTAACACGTTATCTGAACGAGCACATGGGAGTAGCAGCTGAGCGGTTTGAAACGGCCTTCGGAATCGAAGGCGGGATCGATCAATGAATTTCATTCAGCTGTTTCAGATGCTCGACACAAACCAATCAACCAATGCCAAACGCAGTGCGTTGGTTGAATTTATCAGGAAAGCTCATCCGCTCGAGAGCGCGCTCGCCGTCGAAGCTCTTACGGGCCGTCGCGGACGCAGGCACTTAAAGACAAGTCTTCTCAAACAAGCCGCCTATCAGGTATTCGCTGACGAAAGTTGGTTATTTGAAGAGAGCTATGCTGCTGTTGGAGACCTTTCAGAGACCTTGGCGATCTTGTTCGCCAATCAAGAAACCGTTTCACAAACGAAAGACCCTGTCCTTCCTGAATGGCGGGAGCGGCACATTACGCTTTCCCAGAAAGAACCTGAGGCATTGAAGAGCGAGCTCATCTTATTACTTGGCTCGCTATCACGAGACGAGGCATTTTTATTTTTAAAGCTCTCTTCAGGAGGCTTTAGGGTCGGTGTCAGTAAGGGCTTGGTGCATGATGCGATCGCCAGAGCAATTGATATGGATCGGGCAGTAATCGAAGAGCGCATGATGGGGGAGTTTACTCCAGATGAGCTTTGGCTAGATCGACTTAAAGCACCTGTCACCCAAGACGAGCTTGATGCTCGCCCCCTTCCTTTCTTACTTGCGCATCCATTGTCTGAGTCTGAGGCACTTGGGCTCGATCCAACCAGTGTTGCAGTGGAATACAAATGGGATGGAATCCGTGCGCAATTAATCAAAACGCACGAAACTATCAGACTCTGGTCGCGCGGCGATCAAGACATCACTGAGCAATTTCCAGATATTGTTGCAGATGCAACCACACTGCCCCCACAAATCATTCTCGACGGAGAAATCCTCGCAGGCACACCAGAGGAACTTCAGACATTCAACGAGCTTCAGACCCGCCTGAATCGTAAACGCGTCACCCAAAATCTTTTGAAAACAAACCCTGCCTTTTTTAAAGCCTACGATCTCTTGCGGCTCGACGGCGAGGATATGCGAGAGAGGCATCTTGTCGTTCGCAAAGATGCCTTAGCTAAGGTTAACGTAATCCAAAGCAGAGTTCTCTATCCAACGTCTAATCAAGATATCCAGGCGATGCGACAAAAAGCGCGAGCGGAATCTGCCGAGGGCGTCATGATCAAGCACCAACAGAGCACATACACAGGTGGTCGCAAGGCGGGGCATTGGTGGAAATGGAAACTTGATCCGATGACAGCAGACTGTGTATTGATTTACGCACAAGCCGGTCACGGACGCAGAGCTAGCCTGCATAGTGACTATACGTTGGCGTGCTGGAACCAATCTAATGAACTGGTTCCGGTCGCAAAGGCCTACTCAGGACTTACAGACGCCGAATTAAGTGCAATGGATCAGTGGATACGAAAACATACCCTCCAAAAATTTGGTCCCGTCAGACAAGTCGAACCGCTCCAAGTCTTTGAGATTGGGTTTGAAGGAATCGCACGATCAAACCGGCATAAGAGTGGTATCGCACTGAGGTTCCCTCGAATACTGCGTTGGCGCCAAGATGTTGGACCGAAGGATGCCGATAGCTTAATGCACTTTGAAACTTTGATGAATGATTCCCATGCAGTTTGAACACATCACGCGGTACTTTGAAAGCAAAGGATTTCAACCATTTCCTTTTCAAATTGAGGCGTGGACCCGCTCTGCGTCGGGCACTCATCAATTGATCCAATGCCCAACTGGATCAGGTAAAACCTTGGCTGCAACTGGCGCGACAATTAACCAACTCCTCGCGGCCCCAGACAGCAAAGGACTGCGACTTCTCTACGTCACGCCGCTCCGCGCAATGACGAATGATCTTGAATTGGCATTAAAAGACCCGCTGGCCGACACAGAGATCTCTGTCATGACCCGCAGTGGGGATACGTCTGCAAAAGATCGAGCAAGTATATTCAGGAAACCGCCACAGATCCTAATGACCACCCCAGAGTCGTTGTCTGTGATTTTATCATCACCAAAATCGGCTGATTTATTTACACGGCTCGAGTCTATCGTTGTCGATGAATGGCATGACTTGATGGCAACAAAGCGCGGCGTGCAAATGAGTTTGTGTTTGCAATGTCTTCTCCGCCTCAGCAAGTACGCTACGATTACAGCGATTTCAGCCACCCTAAAAGATCCGCAAATAGCTCTTGACGTCTTACTCCCACAAGGCGAAGTAGGGCAAGTGACACAAGCGAAACTTGACCGGCCCGTTACTCTGACAGTAGCCGAGTCGACCCAAGATACGAGAATCCCATGGGCAGGTCATCTCGGTCTCAGTCTCCTCAAGCCGGTCAGTCAAGCACTGGTCAAAGGAAAAACCACCATATTGTTTACGAATACACGTAATCAAGCCGAACAGTGGTTTCAGGCGCTCAGTATCGTGCGGATTGATTTATCGATCGCTCTTCATCATGGCTCACTCGCAAGTACTACGCGACACGATGTAGAGACCCAACTGAAAACTGGTGCGACTGACTGCGTTATCGCAACCAGCGCACTTGATCTTGGTGTGGACTTTCAGGCTGTCGAACAAATCATCCAAGTCGGATCACCACGGTCAGTCAGCCGTCTGATACAACGCGCCGGTCGCGCGAGTCATCGGCCGGGAGAGGGAACCAATGTTCTCCTAGTCCCGACCAATCGCCTCCATCTCAATGAATATGCAGCACTCGCCGACGCGCTCGATAACCAATCACTCGAACCGATTCGCCCACCAGAACATTGTCTCGACGTTTTAATCCAACACCTGGTCACGATGGCACTTCAGGGGCCCTGGCACCGAGACAGCATGTTTTCCGAGATCACTCGAGCCTGGGCCTACCGAGAACTTTCACGCGATACCTTCGAGCGTCTCTTAACTGTTCTCGTCAAGGGCTCTGATTCACTTAAAGAATATCCAGAATACCGGCGTCTTGAAGAGCGCGATGACGGTCGCTTCATCCTTGTATCTAAACAAGCTGCGAGACGGCAT
>JBMZTF010000001.1:0-46060 GCA_049623565.1 Litorivicinaceae bacterium | reverse complement strand
CCTCTTTCTCCTCTTTCTCCTCTTTCTCCTCTTTCTCCTCTTTCTCCTCTTTCTCTTTTCCATACGGAAGTTCGGCGCCACGTGATTCGTCACCATCGAGCCCAAGAAGGTCATCCGGTGAGTGATAGCCAAGCTGCGTGTAGAGGCGATCTATTGTCGATCGAATCGATTGGATAGCTCGCTCATCCTCCGGATTCTTCGCGAGCAGTCCTCCTTGGACCAAAAGAGAACCCACCACATCCTGAGGTAACCAAGAGGGAACAGGCCCCCTGAGGGTCTGGATGATTGTCTTCGAATCAAGCGCACGCCGGCCTTCCTTGGCTTTCTCTAGCACCTCAAGAACATGTTTCCGAAGCACGAGTTCAAAGCGCTTTCTAGCATCTTCAGAGAATTCGAGTTCTCGATGGTACTCCCCGGCGAGCGCATAAAAGAGTTCTTCACCCTCAAGCTCATGAAAAATATCGTCACCCTTCTTTGTATTCTTTGTTTTCAACCCATCATCTTTGGCCGACTTTTGACGGACTATCTGGCGCTTTTTTTCTTCGAGCCGCATCACGCGCTGATTCAGCTGATACAGCCCATAACCTATAAAGCCCAAGGTCAATAACGCGGTAAGTAAAAGTAATCCATGCATGGGTTGCGACAACCTCTATCAATAAACTCTTCAGTCTTATCAATATCGACAAATGGTCGTAAATCTTTGGTCAGACGTGGCATAAGCGTGACGATAACCACCGCCTAAGTGTTCGTCTCAACCACTGGGATTGCTTTGGGTAATGGCGTACCAAACCGCCCAGGTGATTATTCATATCCAGCGCACCAGGAAGCTCGAGCATGTGGCCCGCCCTGGTTAGCCATCGGTTCATCATTTTCGGATACATCTCAGGATGGAACTGTGTGGCAAATGCATGCTGACCTACTAGATAGGATTGCTCTCGGAATGAGGCCCCGTCCGACCCAGCTGCCAGTCGGATCGCGCCATGTGGAAGCTCAAATCCTTCTCGGTGCCACTGGTAGACATGGGTAAGGGAACCAAAGATTCGTTTACCATGCCCCATCGGCTGCATCGGGTACCAACCGATCTCGACCCGCTCATCTGGGTGTGTATATACCGGGGCCCCCAGAACTCTTGCCATCAGTTGGGCGCCCAGACAAATTCCCCAAATAGGACGGTCCATCTGTATCCAGCGATCAATTAATCGAAGCTCCGTACGAATCCCTAGGAGATGATCATCATTTGCGCTCATGGGTCCGCCAAACACCACCAGTCCATCAAATTGATTAATTTGTCTAGGAATCCGCTGCCCAACGAGGGGACGAATGATCTGTACACGATGACCGAGCTGCCTAAGGGCGACACCAACCTGGCCCGTTGTCGAGTGCGCCTGATGCAATACACATAAGATCCGCCGACTCATTTACGAGGCCACCGATCGAAATGTGATATTCATCCGTGGTCCCAGCTCCTTTCGCGTTTTAAGCAAAGCATGCTCCCAGTGTGCCTGAGTTAATCCATACATCACCAACAAATCCCCATGACCCAAGTCAAATGTGAGTGGTGATATTCCGTCGCCTGCTTTTTTTCGCAATCGAAATCGACGCGGTTCGCCAAGCGACAATGAAACGATCACTGGGTATCGACCAAGCTCCGGCTCATTATCACGGTGCCACCCCATCGAGTCGTTATTAGTTCGATAATAATTAAGAAAACAATGATTCAAACCATGGGGCGTTGACACCCCATCGGTCCGGAGCCGCGCCTCGAGAGCGTTACGTAACCTACTAAGTAGTGGGTGCCACGGTCGCTCCTCGAGAACGCGCCTCGAGTAGGTATACGAAACATCGCCACACCAGGCCGTCAGCCGAGGCTCATCAATCGAACGCCCGAAAAGGGTGATCTCACCCTGTACCCAGCTAAGCTCAGCCTGAAGACTATGTAAAAGCTCTCGTTCATCGTTTGAAGTCAACCACCGTCGGATCACATATAATGATAGGCCCGGACGGATGTAAATGGTCTTGTTTGAATTCAATAAAGCACTCGCATATCACCGCGGTTTGATGATACGCGTATTTAGGGGATCAATTAAAATGTTACGAGTTTGAAGATTCTGCGTCGTCAGAAACTTCAGCACTTCCCATGAGTAGTTCTTCGCGTAACACGGGCACATCGCGAGGCGCATCAACACCAACACAGATCTGTTGCGTCCCTTTGATCTTAACCACAGTAATCCTGATATCATCGCCGATACGGATCGATTCATCCACGCGCCGGGTCAGTACAAGCATATTCCACCTCAATCCGTTGAAAATTCTCATCCCTGAAACGTTATGCCACGTCCGTTGTAGTTAACGTTTCGAACTTATGCACCATTAGCATGCCACAGACTGCGAGGGATAACAGAGTAGGCCCGACAAATTCACACCATCTTTGTCGGACAATTTTAGTTGATAAAACACTCACGAAAGGAGCCCAGAACCAGCTAAGCAAGGGCGTTCGTGCGATAATTCTCTGTCGTTGCACAAGATAGAGACGCCAGATCAGTAATATACTGCGGGCCTAAACATTGCTCTGCGCAGTAAAACTGTAGCACTGAATAGAGGACAAATATGTCGGCACTACGACCAGTTTGGGATATTTGGGTCCGCCTGGGTCATTGGTTGATCGTTGCCGGAGTCGTCTTCCAGCAAATATCCGGTAAAGAGCTCGAATTGATCGACGCGCATGCGACCGTCGGGATACTCCTCTGTGGTTGGGTGCTTTTTCGGATCACTTGGGGATTCACCGGTCCGCGCTTTGCTCGCTTTTCAAGCTTCCCGCCACCCTCACCCAAAGCGGCGCTGAATAGTATCTCCCTCCTCTTGCGTAAAGAACCCGAGCGGGGCCCAGGACATTCCGCGATCGGAGGAATTGCCATCTACTTAATGATAACCTTGATCGGCTTGACAGCCCTGACAGGAATGACATCGTCTGATGATATATTCTTTTCTGGACCTCTCGCGCCCCTCGTCTCCGAGGGCATAGTGGATCTAGCAAGTCGCGCGCATACGGTACTCAGCGAGCTGGTCTTGATTATCGTCATTGTCCATGTGGCAGCAGTCCTCTGGCATCAAATTGTAATAAAAGAGCGGCTGATCCAAGGAATGATCACAGGATTAAAATCAGGACCCGACGAACCAACCGATCATCCACACCCATTCTCAAAAATGATCGTTATTCGTGGATTTTTTATTTTTATAGCTTGCGTCGGAGGAGCCTACGGACTACTTGGCGTTTATCTCGGGTGGTGATATTTCACCAATAAGTTTTAATCGACCCTAAATACCAACGCTTATGCGAAAAGTGCTGTTAAAATCGGGCGGCGCATAATGACGCGCATTCAAACCAAGGCTTGTTTGTTAGAGTCACTATCGGACATTCAAGCATAGGAGGCCCGAGTGAATACTGGAGAACGTTGGCTTTTTAATTTAGCCGCTTTTGTTGTGGTCCTAGCGGGCATAAAGACAGCTAGCACCATCATCGTGATGCTATTGGTCGCGTTGTTCGTGGCACTAATTTCAGCTCCGCTATCCATTGGTCTGCAACGAAAAGGTATCCCTAACGTTCTATCAGTGCTTACTGTTTTACTTCTACTTCTCTCTGTGATAGCTGGCTTGAGCGCTGTTATTGGAGGTTCGGTTAACGCATTTAGAGATGCAGCACCGATCTACGAGGCGCGCTTAAACGAGCAACTTGAATCACTCTGGATATTGGCCGCGAGCTATAATATTCCCATTGATGCCAATCAATTGCGCCAATCCCTCGATACCTCGGGAGTATTCACGCTTCTTTCAAACCTTCTGACAGCTCTCGGCGCTCTACTCACTAACGGCTTTTTGATTCTATTGATCGTGGTGTTTATCTTGATGGAGGCGGCCTCCATGCCACAGAAGGTTAGGGTCGCATTTGGTCGTGGCGAGCACGAACCTTTTATCGCTTTCACGCAGTTTATGAGGCACCTAAATCAGTATCTGGCTATAAAGACGTTGATAGGTGTCATTACAGGCGTAGCCGTCACGATATTCATGCTCACAGAAGGTATCGACTTCCCCTTCGTTCTAGGTTTACTAGCTTTCTTACTAAATTACATCCCGACACTTGGATCCATTCTGGCGGGCGTGCCGGCGGTCATACTGGCATTCCTAGAGTTCGGCCTTGGGTCAGCTGGCCTAACCACAGCCGTATATCTTGGTGTCAATGTCTCACTAGGGCAAATCATTGAGCCACGCCTGCAGGGGCAAGGACTTGGACTTTCTCCGATGGTCGTGTTTTTGTCCTTGGTATTCTGGGGCTGGCTTCTGGGGATTGTCGGCATTCTTTTAGCTATCCCACTTACGATGACCGCAAAGCTTGCGTTTGAAGAATCACCAAAGTATCGGTGGCTAGCCGTGCTCTTGGGGCCAGAGAGGCCAACGCGCGGGCACTCGAACTAGAGTAGGCGTAGATTTTTATCTTTAGACCCCCTTCGGGGATCCGTATCCCCGTGTGACTCTGGCGCAAACTAGCTAGCTACTTAAGCAACCGGGATTAGGGTAGCGCACTCAAAGCTCGCTAGGCGGTGATATGGTTGGTCTGGCTGGTCCATTGAAGCTTACCGACATAGCCAAGATCTCAATCATTTTTATTCGCGGGAGACTAACGCCTATCGGGGCCTGACGGATCTTCGAGTCAGATACAGCATGCTAATCGCTAGACTAGCGGTTTCCCTGAACGACTCACACAACCAAATACTTTGTATCCTTGCGCCATATAGCACCATGGATAAAGAAAATCTGCACCATTTCCGTGCACACTATCCACAATGATGCGTTACTTTCAGGAACACCCCCAGACCTGTTTACTCTGTCCAAAAACTACGAAAAAAAATGATCTTTATCAGACAAACTTTTTTAAATACCTGATTTTTCGATGTTTTTTTTATTTTATCCGAATTGATTAAATTTTGATCAATTCAAGCGATAGCCAGCAGATCAAACACTTAGACCATCCAACAAAAATAAATCCCCATAGTTATCCACAGGCTTTGTGGGTATCCAATTTGTCAATGCCTCTGCAAAATTTCTGGGTTTTTTTTCCCCTTAGGGTATCTTCAAACCATGGCTCGTACTTCACCAACAAATCTCCAAGCCCGTGCATTGCAGGGGATGTACGCGATGCTACCGCTTCTTCCAGGAATCATTCCGTTTGGACTCATTACTGGCTTCACGCCTGTCTCTTTCGGATACACATGGTTAGATTCTTGGATCGGCTCACTATTAATGTTTGCAGGTGCATCACAACTCGCAACCTACCAGCTCATGAACGAACAGGCCTCGATTTGGGTCATCCTTTTAACCGTTGCCGCGATCAATCTTCGCTACGTTTTGTATAGTGCTTCAATCGCTCCGCATCTTGTCGATGCCCATCGGGCCATCCGTCTGCTGGCAGGATATGGGTTAACCGACCAAATCTATGCAGTATGTCATCGCGACTACCCGGCCCATGATTGGGATTTAAACGAACGCGTCGCTTATTATGCTGGTGGAACACTTCTTATCTGGACCCTGTGGCAGGCCTCCACCATCATTGGCGCCTTCGTTGGGCAGGTGATTCCAATATTTTGGTCGCTGGATTTCATGATTCCATTAACCTTCTTGGCGCTAGCGTTAAGCACCCTTAAAACACGAGCCCACCAAGTCGCGGCAACAGTTGGCGCTATCATCTCTTTTGTAGGGCTAGACCTTCCTTATAGTCTTGGGATAATTCTTGGAGGCCTCGTCGGAATTGTTGTCGGTACTTTGTATAAGAGCTTAAGCCGGTGACAGAGCAATTTATTGTCACTGTTGCTCTTGCAGGTCTTGTTACTCTCGCGCTGAAAAGTGCATTTATCGAAGGCCAACACTACTTCCGGCTACCACAATGGTTTGTCGACGCACTTGAATTTGTTCCACCAGCAATCTTATGCGCACTAGTCGTCCCGGGGATTTTTAAAGGTAACGTTGGCCTTATCACAACCTTCGGCACGGTCCCCATCGACCCAAAACCGATTGCGGCAATGATCGCCGCAATCGCGTTCCTAAAGACAAAAAAGACTCTCCCCACACTCGGTGCTGGAATGGCGTCCTTGTACCTAGTTTTTTGGATGCAGTTTTAAGGCAAATAAACCAGTGGAACAAAATGGTCCACCAACAAAAAGAGAAACAACCACATGATGTACCGTATCGAATACCAAAATAATGCCATCGCATCCTGCGGATCCTTAGTATCCGAATGTTTCTTCAATAGTATCAAGAACCGTGCATTAATAATCGTCACGCCTAGTAGATAAAGGACACCACTCATACCGCTGAGGTACGGTAACATCGTGACCAGCACCATGAGGATTGTGTAGAGAAGCATCTGTAACCGCGTGTATTCATCTCCATGGGTCACAGGGAGCATCGGAACATCAGCCGTCGCGTAATCTTCCTTTTTAGCGATGCAAAGCGCCCAAAAGTGGGGGGGAGTCCAAGCAAAGATAATTGCGACCAGCAGTAACGCGTAGGGGTCAATTGTATTTGTCACGGCCACCCAACCTAAGAGGGGTGGCGCGGCTCCGGCGAGACCACCGATAACAATATTCTGAGGTGTTGCTCGTTTGAGGTACAGGGTGTAGATCACCGCGTAACCAATGATCGACGCAAAGGTCAGCAGCGCCGTCAGGGGATTAGCCACTACCACCAAGATACCGAGCCCAGTCACACCCAGTGCAAACGCGAACAGGAGCGCATTTATTGGCGATACTTTCCCTTCCGAAACAGGCCGGTGCTTAGTCCTACTCATCATCGCATCGATTCGCCGATCAACCACATGATTCACCGCAGCAGCGGCCGACGCGGCAAGTCCGATGCCCAGGTTTGCCAAAATAAATAACTCGACACTGGGCAGAACCGGTCTTGCGAGCAACATACCAACCATGGACGTCAGCACGAGAACCGCTACAACCCGAGGCTTAGTTAACGTCAGATAATCCCTCCACGTAGGGTTGGATGATCCAGCGTTAAGCGTGTCCGAAATTGCCATAGACGGCGTTCTCCTGCTCTATAGCCGTGCTATATGCTAACGACCAAGCGGCTAATAATAACAGCACACCCAACGCATGGTGAATGAACGCGAGGCTATCCGGGACCGCATAAACGACGTTCGCGTAGCCGAATAATATTTGTACCAGCAACAACCCGCCAAAGTGAGAGGCTTGCCTAAGTGTCAGTAACTTACGCTGGATATAGGACCCCAGCAACACCAGCCAATACGCGAACACAACAAACGCACCCGCACGATGCACCATCTGGATAGCCGCCCTGGCACCGTGTTCCAACTGTCCACCCTCATAATTCGGGCCCACCTCCGGGAAGAAGTGGAATCCGCTATAAAAATCATATTGAACATCAGCGCCCGAAGCGCAACTTATGATCCCAGGGCATGCCCAGCCGGCGTAGTTAGTTGACACCCAACCGCCCAAGAGAATTTGGACGAACAGCAAAATAACACCCACGAAAGCCGCTGTTCGCATCCGAATAGGCTGAGACTCTCCGTTAACCAAACGTTTTAGTCGGTGCCGCAGATACATCAGTGTCGACACAATGATGAGCCCGCCCATCAAGTGAAGCGTTACAATGTTTGGGAGAAGCTTCAGCGTCACCGTAAACGCGCCAAACGCGCCCTGCACGATGACTAGTCCAAGTAGGGTCAGAGAAACAAGGTAGGGGTAGTTCGGCGTCCTGTCTTTTTCTCTGTACCCGAGAAACGCGATCACCAAGATTAGCAAGCCAAGCAAACCTGCGATATAGCGGTGGATCATTTCGATCCACCCCTTATGGACAGCAACATGAATCTCCGGATAACGCTCCTGAAGGTAAGCAATCGTCGCTGTATCAGTCGTCATTGTCATTCTTCCGAAGCAGCCGGGCCAGTCTGGGCAACCAAGTCCCGAATCAGTGATTCGGGTAAACCCACCCATCAGCACCACCTCGACCGCCAAAAACAGTGCAATCGTCACTAACTTTAATGGAAGATTATTTGCCATTATCCAACCTTCGATAATTTTAAAAGCTTCTTCAAATCCTGAAGGATCAACGTCGGGTTGACCGCAGGTTCAAATTTCAAAACAACGTTACCAAGGGGGTCGACTACCCAAATGAATGGTTCATCAACAGTCAGGTCAGTCGCGTTAACCTCCCGCACGACCACACGATCCCGTTCTCTACCCAGTGCGGTATGGAAGTTGTCTAGTCCTTCGCTAAAAATACTGCAGGGCGCACACGCTACCGTAGATGCGAGCACCACCTGCCATTTCGGTGGATCCCCCGGATTTGGGAGCCCGATATCGACATTTTGGGTGCCGGGTTTAACCAACTCACCGTGATGAGTCCGCCCGTCTGGCAAACCAATCTGCCCAAAATACATCACAAATGCCGCAAACATAGGCACAAGGGCAACAGCCCAGATTAACCAAAATGTGGTCCGATTACCCACGTGATATTCCCCTTCTGCAGAAGAAAACCGTCATCCCAACAAGGACAACAGCTAACAAAAACCACTGGACCGCGTATCCGTAGTGGGTCTCAGGCCCAAGACGGGGGGCCGGGCCAACGGCATTCCGTGGCAGCAATCCGTCCGCCAGGATCATCCCGGAGAAATTTTTACCTACTATAACGTCGGTTAGTGATTGGACTCGTCGAGAGTTACCAAGGTTCTCCGGTTGCGACGACCCCATTAAGTAGCTTTCTGTCACCGGAACCCACAACCCCTTGAGCTCAAAATTTTCCGGCATTTCAACGGAAGGTAACTCCTCTCTCAGTGGCAATCCGGGAACCCACCCGAGATTCGTTAGGAGTCTCACGGCACCGTCTCGGGTTGTCACCTCAGTAAAGACCTCATAGCCCGCGATACGGCCCTGAATCCGGTTATCTAGAAACAATAGGGGCTCTGAGGTATCCCTTGTGACGGGCAATCGAACCTGGTGTGTACCTTCTGTTTTCATTGCATTTAGCATTTGAGAACTGGTGAGCACAGACGACTCACCCATCGCAAGTGCTCGTATTAGATCCTCTTTTTGATGTGCCCGGTCAAGTTGCCAGAAGCCGGCTTTTACGCACAAACCGATGATCGGCACCGCAACGATCAAAAACCACCATTTCTTTGTGAGCCACATTGTGGTTTCCTGCACCCTTCCCAAACACATGAGATGAAACATGTTCAAACTATTAATTGTGATTTTGTTTTTTGCCGTCGTTGGCGTTTTGTTTTCGGGCCTTTACTTCCTGATGAAGGACCCGTCCGACAAGAAACGTGTCGTGAATGCACTCGCCTGGCGAGTGGGACTAGCCGCGGCTCTGATAGCGCTGGTAGGAATCGGGATTGCTACAGGACTACTCGAGCCGCATGGAATTGGTGGTTAGAGGATATAGACGAAAATAAACAGCCCTACCCACACCACGTCTACGAAGTGCCAGTACCACGCAACCGCTTCAAAAGCGAAATGTTTGTCTGGTGAAAACGCTCCATCAAAACAACGGAGCAACATCACGAACAACATCGTCGTGCCGAGCATCACGTGGAATCCATGGAAACCGGTCAGCATAAAAAACGTCGCTCCATAGATACCTGAATGAAGCGTCAAGTCCAACTGAGTGTAGGCCTCGTGATATTCAACGGCCTGGAAGTACAGAAACACCACCGCGAGTACGATCGTGGCAGCCAGCCACGCCTCTAACGAACCCCGCTTCTGCTCTTTTAGTGCATGATGCGCGAATGTCACTGTAACGCTCGACGTGATTAACAGCACAGTGTTGACCAAGGGAAGGTGCCAAGGATCAATAACCGCAGATGCGCCAGGGAACTGCTTCATGTCAGGCGTCTGGAGCAACGGCCACGTCGCTGTGAAGCCATCCCATAACATGTTGGTGACACCTTTCGCGCCCTCTCCCCCAATCCATGGCACCGAGAACGTTCGGACATAAAACAGTGCACCGAAGAAAGCAGCAAAAAACATTACCTCAGAAAAAATAAACCACAACATTCCCTGGCGGTAAGAACGGTCTAACTGGTCGCTGTGTAATCCCTCAGCCTCTTCCCTTATCTGATCCTTAAACCACCCAAATATCACGTAGAAAAGAATCAGAAATCCGCCGCCAAGAATCCAAGGACCAACCGAATCGCGGTCGGCGGTCATGGATGTGATCGTCATCGCCGCGCCATAGGCCAATAAACCAAGCGCTACGGAAGCAAGTATCGGCCACTTGCTCTGCTCTGGAACGTAATATGTAGACCCACTCATAAAGATGCCCGTCCTTTGTCATTATTGAGGTTTGTCTGTGTCACTTTCTGACTCTCAGTCAAGTCGTACAAAGCGTACGAGAGTGTAATCGTTGATATGTGGCTAGGCAGCTCTGGATCCACAACGAAGACCAGAGGCATTTCTGTATCTGCGCCCGCCTCCAGTGGCTGCCGTTCAAAGCAAAAGCAATTAACCTTGTGGAGATACGGGGCAGCCTCAGATGGGGTCACAGACGGAACCGCCTGTGCGACCATCCAGTTACTGGTCGGGTTCTTCGCATAGAACGCTGTCTGCTTGTCCTCTCCCGGGAAAACTCGCATCGATCGCTCGTTTGGCTTGAAGTCCCAGGGCATATCCGCCGGGTTGACGGTAACGAATTGCACTTTAACGGTCCGTGACTTATCCACGGCGGAGATCTCGGCTGGGCCCTGGCTGAAATTTTTTCCATTCAGGCCAGTGATGTCGCAGAACACGTCGTATAACGGCACCAACGCGAAACCGAAACCAAACATCGCGACCGCGGCCGTCGCCAGCCGGACTGCGATGCGTTTGGTTTGCTTATCGGTCGCTTCAGCCACGTATCAGTCTACCTTCGGAGGTGTAGAGAAAGTGTGATACGGAGCGGGTGATGGAAGCGTCCACTCTAGACCCTGAGCGCCTTCCCAGACCTGTGCAGACGCCTTCTCACCGACCCGAACGTTTTGGATCACATTGTAGATGAACACCAGCTGAGAGAACCCGAAAATGAACGCACCGACAGTCGCCATGCTATTGAAGTCCGCAAACTGTAGCGCGTAGTCAGGTATGCGACGGGGCATACCCGCCAACCCAACAAAGTGCATCGGGAAGAATGTGATGTTCACGCCCACAAAGGAGAGCCAAAAATGAACCTTACCCATGGTCTCATTCAACTGATGGCCGGTCCATTTAGGGAGCCAGTAGTATGTTGCTGCCATGATCGAGAAGATCGCGCCCGGTACCAGCACGTAGTGGAAGTGCGCAACCACAAAATAGGTGTCGTGGTACTGGAAGTCTGCAGGCGCGATCGCAAGCATCAGTCCAGAGAACCCACCGAGCGTGAACAACACCACGAACGCAAGCGCAAATAACATCGGTGTCTCGAACGTCATCGACCCACGGAACATAGTCGCAACCCAGTTGAATACCTTCACGCCGGTGGGTACAGCGATCAGCATAGTCGCGAACATGAAGAACACCTCACCGACGAGTGGCATGCCGACCGTGAACATGTGATGAGCCCAAACCACGAAGGACAGCAAAGCGATTGATGCAACCGCGTACACCATCGATGAGTAACCGAACAGGCGCTTACGCGCAAATGTTGGGATGATCTCGCTGATGATACCGAACGCAGGTAAAATCATGATGTAGACTTCAGGGTGCCCGAAAAACCAAAACACGTGCTGGAACAAGACAGGGTCACCACCACCGGCAGCGTTAAAAAATGATGTCCCAAAGTGGATGTCCATCAGCATCATGGTCACCACACCCGCCAACACCGGCATAACCGCGATCAACAAGAATGCTGTGATCAACCACGTCCAGGCGAACAGTGGCATCTTCATCAATGTCATCCCAGGCGCACGCATATTCAATATAGTCGCAATGATATTGATCGCACCCATGATTGACGAGGCACCCATAATATGGACCCCAAAGATAAAGAAGGTCACCGACTCGGGTGCGTAGGTGGTCGACAGCGGCGCGTAGAAAGTCCAGCCAAAGTTCGGAGCCCCGCCCGGCATGAACAACGATGACAAGAGGATCAAGAAAGCAAAAGGAAGAATCCAAAAGCTCCAGTTATTCATCCGAGGTAACGCCATATCTGGGGCACCTATCTGCATGGGGATCATCCAGTTAGCGAGTCCCACAAACGCTGGCATGACCGCCCCGAACACCATGATCAAACCATGCATGGTAGTCATCTGGTTGAAGAAATTTGGTTCAACCAGCTGCAACCCAGGCTGGAATAATTCAGCACGAATGATCAGCGCCATGATCCCACCAATCATGAACATACACAGACTAAAGATCAGATACATTGATCCTATGTCTTTATGGTTTGTCGTATATAACCAACGACCCAGCCCCTTCGCGGGACCGTGGTGGTGCGGGTCTTCGTCTTTTACGTGCGGTAGATCAACGTCAACTGTAGCCATAATTCTTACCTCTTATTTCTGGATAGCGCTTGGCTGGACCAAATCGCCCACTGCGTTACCTAGCGCGTTCCGTTGATAGGTCACAACAGCCGCGATATCGGCTGCCGAAAGCTGTTCTTTGAATGCCTGCATTGCCGTCCCGGTTTTACCATTCACAACAATGTCGATGTGCGCATCGATCGCACCCGTGGCAATCGCACTCCCTGTGATTGCTGGGAATGCCCCGGAGATTCCTTGACCATTTAGCTGATGACATCCCGCACAAGCCGAGTTGTAGACCCCTTCACCCTTCGCAATCAACTCGTCCATTGAGAATTCCTTCGACGCCTCTCCTGTCATCGCAAGCTTCATCGCCTTCTGATCCGCTAACCATGCCGCGTAGTCGGCCTCAGATTTGACTTCGACAACGACCGGCATAAAACCGTGATCCTTACCACAAAGCTCAGTACATTGCCCGCGGTACACCCCCGGCTCCTCGACCTTGACCCAAGACTCGTTAACGAAGCCCGGTATTGCATCTTTCTTAACCGCGAAGTGTGGGACCCACCAAGAATGGATAACATCGTTGGCGGTTATTAAAAACCGAACCTTCTTGTTGACGGGTATCACGAGGGGATTATCGACCTCAAGAAGATAGTTCGTGTTTTTTGCCGAAACGTTCGTGATCTCTTCACGTGGTGTCGAGAGATTTGAAAAGAAGTCTATGTCTTCGCTGAGATACTGGTAACGCCATTTCCACTGGTACCCGGTAACCTGAATCTCAACGTCGGCCTCGGAGGTATCGTACATATCCATCAGGGTAGCAGTCGCCGGAACCGCCATCGCGATTAGGATAATCGACGGAATTACGGTCCAAACGACTTCGACTGTCGTGTTTTCATGCCAGTGCTCTGACACTGCACCCTTGGACTTCCGGAACTTAAAGATCGAATAGAACATTACGCCGAATACGACCACCCCGATGACCACACAGATCCAGAAAATCAGCATATGTAGATCGAAGATTTCGCGCGACAACGCTGTCACGCCTTCATTCATATTGACCTGCCAGTCAGCCGATGCCGGCATAGCCAATAGCGATAGAGCCAAAGTGATTGCTTTGGTCATTCGCATACCTCCCACGTCCATAAATATGGCGGTTAACGAAACATAAATTGGTTTTTTGATAGTGATCCCTCACTTTTCGAGGTCAGAATTCCTCCAGAACCCGAGCCTGTCTCTAGGCCATCTCATTTTACATACATCATGACCAATTGGACAAGCCCGTAAACACTCACTAATAAGATGAGAGTCATAAGTAATCCAGACACAACAAAGATTGGGAATCTCCCCTGCTCAAAGTCATGTGTCCGGTTCTCATTTGATTGGACGCCAAGAAATGAGGCCATGACACTCAAAATGGCCCTTATCCAGATCCTTTTGCTGCGTCGACGAAACGTCATTTATTATAGCTTTGAATGCTAACAATATTCATTAGGTCATATCATCGATGTGGGTGAAGAATCGATATCTGGCCTAACCAAGGCCTAACTGATGCTAATTTCAGATCGGTAACCTCTACACCGCTAGACGTCAGTACCTCGACATCTATCTTGCCTCCGAGGTAGTGCAATCGAAGATCTTGTATCTCGCATAGGCCTTTCCAATCTTGCTCGAGGGCTTGTCTTACCTCACCTCTCAGCGGACGCAGAAAGGGTGGGCCATCCTGATCGACGTCAGCATCGTCTTCAGAATCAATGTGGAACGTAATGTCTAAGACATCTGGAGACTCGGCGCGAATATTAGACGCCACCCAACAACCAATCTCATGCCCCTCAGACACAGAGACGCGAGGATCAACCTGCAGATGGAGATCTATCAGAGTCTTACCGCCCATCGTGCGGGTCCGTATATGATGAACATCACGAAGATCCGGAACATTCAAAGCCGCCTTGCGGATCGCCGAAACCTTCTCCTCAGGCAAGGCGGTATCGACCAGCTCCTGCATCGAGTCCCACAAGAGACTCAGAGCGATCTTGGCGATCAACAACGCAACCACGAGAGCGGCAGCAGCATCAAGCCAGATCACATCCAACGTGACACCGATCAGCCCAACCAGCACAGCCACCGACGACAGCGCATCCGTCCGTGAGTGCCACGCGTTCGCCATCAGCAGCTTCGAGTTCAGCTTCTTCGCGTAGTACCGCGTGTAATGATAGATCGCCTCTTTTGAGACAATCGAGGCTACGGTGACAATAAAAGCAGCTATACCGAGGTCGACAACAATGCTCGGATCGAAGACACGCCGTACGCTGTCATACAGAATCCCGCCAGCGACCGCTAGCAACGCACTACCCAGAACTAGCGTCGCCAACGTCTCGATCCGGTTATGGCCATACGGGTGCTCGTCGTCAGGCCCCTCACTGCTCCACCTGGCAGCCAAGATCACTAGAACGTCCGTACCCAAGTCTGATAACGAATGCACACCATCTGCGACCAAGGCGTGGCTATGACTGATTAGACCGATCGTAATCTTGAATAATCCTAACAATCCATCGACTACGGCCCCGATCAAAGTAACGCGAGTCATCACCTGGCCGTTTGTCTGCATCTCGATACCCACTACCCGGTCACCCGTTCAATAAACCAATAGCATCCGACGACGCCTATCAGTAACGACATAGGAACAGCTACCCGAGACTGATACCAGGGGTAACGCAAAACCCAGACACCGACTGATACGTATGCGACTAGTATAACCGCCAGCTGGCCCAGCTCCACGCCGGCGTTGAATGACAAGAGCCCAACGACAAAATCGCGCTCAGGGAGCCCCAGATCGGCCAGCACTCCGGCAAACCCCATCCCGTGAAGTAAACCGAATGCAAACACTACCACTGCCCGAGATCGATTTACTTTGTTGTGCCAAATATTTTCGACGGCAACATAGACGATCGAGGCAGCGATCAGGGGCTCAACGATTGATGGAGGGAACTCCAAGACGCCGTACAAGCCAAGCGCCAGCGTGACCGAGTGTGCGACAGTGAACGCTGTCACCTGTATCACCAGATCGAGTAGCCGTCTCGAGATCAGAGAGAGCCCAATGATAAATAGGATGTGGTCCAGGCCGCGAGGAATGATGTGTATAAATCCAAGCTCGATGTATTCTAAAGCGATAGCGCTAATCGACCGCTCCACAGCTTGATCGAGCGACAGCTCGTCTGACTCGCGCCCGGTCTTAACGAATTGGACTCGAGGTTCTGATTTCTGAAGAAACAAGCGAACCGCAGTATTCGGTATCGTGTCGTCTACCCGGTACACGATACTTTCCGCTCCACTAGGTAGCCCGCCCACAAAAGTGAGCTCGGTATCCCGAGGGAGTTCACTATCGTCAACAGGAAGTACCCGCACTGAACTGAGAGTCATCTTGACCGGAGCGCCGCCTGCGACCACCTTAGCGAGCTGCACAATGTCTGGCTCCCGGTCCTGCAAAACCGACTCTAGTGCTGTCGCATCGAGCGACCGAAAACCATCGTAGATCGCAGAATTCGGCGAGTCGTCTGTATCCGGTAGTGATGGTTCAATTCCCGCAAGCCAAGCCTCCATATTTGTCACGAGCTCAAGCTTCAAAACACCCTGAGAATCGACTGAGAGAGAAGCAATCGACGGTCGCATTTCATGTGCACTTGCGACCAGACTGGAAATCGCTAACAGTAAACCCAGAAAAACGGCTTTCATTAATTCGGTCTCAGATGATTGGGGTAGGTATGATATCACTGCGGAGCCTGACCTTGTCGGGCATTGTTCTCCTGTGGGGCACCCAGATCAGTGCCCACGAATTTTGGATTGAAGCCTCAGAGCATTACACAGAACCCGACGCAACTGTGGACTTAACCCTCAAGGTCGGCGAAACATTTCGAGGGAGCGCTCAGCCACTCCTTCCCGGAGAGGTCGAGCAATTTCTTCAGATAACAGAAACAACCAGCTCAATCGATGGGTTATTGGGAGACTCCAGACCAGCGGCGCGTATAATCACGGTCGATGGCCTTAACCAAGTTATCCATCAGACTACACCCTTTTCCATTCGGTTTGGTGAGGGTGACGAACGCTGGGCCAATTACATTGAGCTCGACGGCCTGAGTCGCCAGCTCAGCCAATATCCCGATATGCCTAAAGCAGTCCCAGTCACAGAGCGTTACGTCAGATGCGCGAAGAGCCTGATAAAGGTGGGCAACACAAACGTCTCAGACTCGCTTTCTCTGAGAATGCCATTTGAGCTTGTCCTGCAAGGCGAGTGGGCCCGAATTGGAACCGGACGGCATGTATTCACGTTATTTGAATCGGAGAAGCCGTTACCGAACGTTCTTGTCAAGGCATTTCGTTACAACGATCGATCGGTGGTCTCAGAGGCTTACACGGATGCGAATGGAAGAGTGGAGCTTGTGTTACCGAGCGCCGACCGGTACTTGATCAGTGGGGTAGTTATTCGGCCTGACGACGACCCCAATTACGATTGGATAAGCCACTGGCCGACGATCACCCTTGAAGTGCTTGACTGATCAGCATATTGATTGCCCGGGCGGTCGCATGAAACGCGAATACAGCAGTGACATGCGTCGCAGCACCCAGGGATCCAGCGCAATCGAGTCGATTCGCGCCCGCGGCCGGCTTCTGCTGACCGACCGAGCCATCGGCCTGCAAATACCGTGTCTGCTCAACGGAATAGACCGCACTGACAGAAAAGCGTTTACCTTGGGTACGTGAAAATCCATACTGGTTCCTGAGCGTTTGACGTACAGATGCCAATAATGCGTCTCCTTCTGTTTTCGCCAGATCACGGACGAGAACTTTACTGGGATCAATCAGGCCACCCGCGGCACCGACCGTAATCACGGGAACTTTGATTCGCTTACAGTGAGCGATTAGTGACGCTTTCGCCATTTGGTTATCACCACAGTCGATAACCAAATCTAGGTCAGATTCGACCAAAGACTTTACGGTCTTGTTATTAACAAACGCGTGATCATTGCGGATAACGATATCCGGGTTAATCGATCTGCAGCGTTCGGCCATCGCCACAATTTTGGGCTGGCCAATGGTCAATGACAACGCATGGATTTGGCGATTGGTGTTGGTGACGCAGATGTCATCGAGATCGGCAAGTCGAATCTCACCAACACCGGAACGCGCCAAGCTCTCGACAACCCATGAACCCACGCCACCAATACCTACCACGTAGACGCGTTTTTTTGAGAGCGTTTGGAAGGCATGATCTCCGTACAGGCGATCGATACCACGAAAGGCGTCAGGCGTATTAACTGGCATCCTCGAGCGCCAAGTCGAACGCCTGGTGTAGAGCACGGACCGCAAGCTCGAGATACTTCTCGTCCACCACGACAGAAATCTTGATCTCAGACGTGGAGATCATTTGGATATTAATGCCCTCAGCCGCAAGTGTCTGAAACATCTGACTCGCGACACCTGCGTGTGAACGCATACCAACACCAACCACCGACACCTTACAAATCTTTGAATCCTTCCGTACCTCACGCGCACCCAATTCGTTCGCGACGTCCTCAAGCACCTCGTGTGCAGCCTCGACATCATTCCGATGGACGGTGAACGTGAAATCGGTAGTCTGATCCGCTCCTACGTTTTGAACGATCATATCGACTTCGATGTTTTTCACGCCGATTGGGGCCAAAATTTTAGCAGCGACACCAGGAACATCGGGTACGCCCAGTAACGTCAATTTTGCTTCGTCACGGTTAAACGCAATACCTGAAATAACGGGTTGTTCCATGGAATCTAACTCCTCAGTGGTGATCAATGTGCCCGGCCCATCTTCGAATGTGGATAGCACGCGAAGCGGGACATTGTATTTGCCGGCGAATTCTACCGAGCGGATTTGTAATACTTTTGACCCCAGGGACGCCATTTCGAGCATCTCTTCAAAGGTGATTTTTGACAGTCGACGCGCTGATTCAACGACACGTGGGTCGGTCGTATACACCCCATCCACGTCTGTGTAAATCTGACACTCATCTGCTTTCAGCGCAGCCGCAAGCGCAACCGCCGTCGTATCAGAACCACCTCGGCCGAGTGTTGTGATGTTGTTGTGTTCATCCACGCCTTGGAAGCCTGCAACAATAACGACCCGGCCTGCTTTGAGGTCACCACGCACATTCTTATCATCAATTGCTTGAATACGCGCCTTGGTGTGCGCGCTGTCCGTATGGATAGACACTTGTCCGCCCGTATAGCTTTTCGCGGCGCAGCCCAGTTCCGTTAACGCCATAGCAAGAAGCGCGATCGTAACCTGCTCACCCGTCGATACGAGGACATCCATTTCACGTGGCAACGGACGCTGACCAATCTCGCTGGCCATACCAATCAACCGATTGGTCTCCCCGCTCATCGCTGAAACCACCACGACGAGATCGTGTCCTTGGTCTCTAAATCCCTTCACTTTTTTGGCGACACCCTGGATGCGCTCAACGGTCCCTACACTCGTACCGCCATACTTTTGAACGATTAAACCCATCGAACTTCCTAACCCAGTTGTCCCTCAAGCCACCCAGTAACTGAGTCCAGCGCCCCTGGTAATGATGCGGGCTCAGTCCCTCCCGCTTGGGCCATATCAGCGCGCCCGCCACCGCGACCACCGACCTGCGCAGCAACAAATCCAATCAGATCACCCGCCTTGACGCGATTGGTTAAGTTATCTGTGACGCCAGCGACCAGGTTCACTTTGTCATCGCGGACTGTTGCAAGCACAACAACGCCTTGGGACAGGCGGTTCTTAATGCGATCAAGCGTGTCACGGAGTGATTTTGGATCCTGCCCATCGAGGCTGGCCACTAAACATTGGACCCCAGCGACTTCTACGACATCGTCCAACAAATCGCCGCCCGCTGCCGTAGCAAGCCTCATCTTCAAAGCATCCACTTCGCGCTCAGAGACTCTCAATCGCTCAGCGACTTGCTCGATCTTAGAAAGCACTGATTCCGGACCCGTTTTTAAGAGCACCGCCGCTCGTTCCAGTGTGTCTGTCAATGAATGGATGTAATTGAGAGCACCCTCGCCCGTCACGGCCTCGATTCGACGGACCCCGGAAGCGACCCCGCCTTCGGTGGTGATCTTGAACAAGCCAATATCGCCAGTCCGGGCGACATGCGTACCGCCGCATAATTCAACCGAAAATTCGCCCATCGAGAGAACACGAACTTCGTCATCATATTTTTCACCGAACAATGCCATCGCACCCGCGGCCTTCGCCTCGTCAATTGGCATGACCTGCGTGACAACATCTTCGTTGCGACGAATTTCTGAATTGACCATCGCCTCGATTGCTGTGATCTCAGTGGCCGTTACTGGTTGTGGGTGCGAAAAATCAAAACGTGTGCGCTCATGGGTCACCAAAGACCCCTTCTGCGTCACATGTTCACCGAGGACAGTACGAAGTGCCGCATGCAATAAATGTGTCGCCGAGTGGTTTAGTGCGGTCGCCTGGCGCCTGGCGCCTTCGACCCTCGCGTTGACTGTATCGCCGACCCTTAACTCACCCATACCAAGTTTGCCCTCGTGACCGAAATGTGGGCCATATTTCTTCGTTACCGAGACCTGAAATGAGCCGTCAGTCGATGTCAATGAGCCATTATCTCCTTGTTGGCCGCCGCTCTCTGCATAAAAAGGTGTTTGGTTGAGCACGACGATTCCAGCCTCACCGGCACCAAGCGAGTCCACTTGCTCACCATCTTTCGCCAGCGCTACAATAATCGCGCTCGCGTCTAGATGCGTGTAGCCAAGGAACTCTGTCGAGCCATCCAAATCAAATCGAAGTTGTCCCTCGACAGCAAAGCTTGAGCTTTGCCGTGACTTTTCTCGCTGCTCGGCCATAGCCTCATCGAACCCGTCGATATCAAGCTCGAGGTCACGCTCGCGAGCGATATCGTTGGTCAAATCAACCGGGAATCCATGCGTATCATAGAGCCGAAAAATCAACTCACCCGGGAGTATGTTCCCCTTGAGTGACGCAACCGCCTCTTCCAAAACTTTCATCCCGGCATCAAGGGTCTTTGCAAATTGCACCTCTTCTTGCCTTAGCGCGGCGACAATTCGATCCTCGCTGTCTCGGAGTTCTGGGTAGGCCTCACCCATCTCAGCTACCAAGGTATGGACAATTTTATGAAAGAAAGGTTGGTCGCAACCGAGCTTGTGCCCGTGGCGAATCGCTCGCCGAATGATCCGACGCAAGACATACCCACGCCCTTCGTTCGATGGTAAAACTCCATCACAAATCAAAAATGAACAGCTCCGGATGTGGTCAGCTATCACGCGCAGTGATTTCGCTTCAATGTCGCTCGTGTGGGTAACAGCTGCCGCCGCGTTCAATAGTGCTTGGAATAGATCGATCTCGTAGTTTGAGTGCACGCCCTGCATCACAGCGGCAATCCGCTCAAGCCCCATGCCTGTATCAACAGATGGCTTGGGTAACGGTGTCCGCGTCCCATCCGCAGCCTGCTCAAACTGCATAAATACAAGGTTCCAGATCTCAATATAACGATCGAGATCATCATCTTCAGAGCCCGGTGGACCACCCGGAACATCGGGCCCGTGATCATAAAAGATCTCACTGCACGGCCCACATGGGCCCGTGTCACCCATCGACCAGAAATTATCTTTATCACCCAACCGCGAAAGCCGATCTGGATCAACACCTATCTTCTGGATCCAGATATCCTCCGCCTCTTGATCTGTGTGATGAACCGTCACCCAGAGGCGTTCCTTAGGCAGTCCTAAACGCTCTGTCAAAAAACCCCATGCAAAGCGAATCGCGTCTTCCTTAAAATAGTCGCCAAAACTAAAATTACCCAACATTTCAAAAAACGTATGATGACGGGCAGTGTAGCCAACGTTCTCAAGATCATTGTGTTTGCCGCCTGCTCGGACACAACGCTGCGACGTAGTCGCACGGTGATATGGACGCGCTTCTTCGCCTGTAAAGACGTCTTTAAACTGCACCATCCCTGCGTTAGTAAACAAAAGCGTTGGGTCGTTTCCTGGAATGAGCGGACTCGACGGCACGACGGTGTGGCCATTTTCATGAAAATGTTTAAGGAACTGTGAGCGGATTTCAGCGCTTTTCATATTTTTCAAATTTCTGAAATTCAAGTGAGGTGCAATGCTAGCGGAAAATCGTGTCGACTGCTTCTGTTGCGTCCGAAAAATTAAAACCCCTTGACGCCAAAAATCGAAGTGCTTTATCGCGTGTCGGATCTTTTTTACCGCGCAGCCACTTCTCTAACGCGGCCACACACCGATCTGATTCACTATCCTCGGCTTCATCAAAGAGATGACCCACATCACGTGGTTCGATCCCGTGTTGTGTGAGTTCTTGCTCGATTCGATGTCGGCCCTGCCCACGGAATAATCGGGAACGAATTAACATCTCGGCGAACCGCATATCAGACTGCAGATTCAATTCAATCAATCGGTCAAGCAGTTCATCGCGCTCTGGATGAGACAACTCGGGGTGGTATGTTTTGAGTTTTCGACCAAGCTCGACCCGAGAGTGCTCACGACGAGCCAAGCGATTGGTCAGTGTGTCAAATGGATCACTTGCCACTGGATCGACGCATTGCTTCCAGCCGCGCGAATAGGCTTGAAGTGTCCCAGCGACCACCGCCCATGGACTGGACCTCACTGTAGAGTTGATCAACGGCCGCGGTGATCGGAAGCGCAGACCCATTTTTCCGCGCTTCGGTCAAACAAATTGAGAGATCTTTACGCATCCAATCGACCGCAAACCCGTGCTCGAACTCATCGGCGAGCATAGTTTTGTAACGATTTTCCATCTGCCATGACTGTGCGGCGCCTTTGCTAATGACTTCCACCACCTTGTGAGCGTCAAGCCCAGCCGCACGAGCAAAAGAGAGTCCTTCAGACAATGCTTGGACCAATCCGGCGATACAGATCTGGTTCACCATCTTTGTGAGCTGGCCGGCGCCCACGTCACCCATCAGCGTGCACGCGCGTGCGAACACATCAATTACTGGCGCAGCGCGATCGAAATCCGTCTGACTTCCACCAATCATCACGGTCAATGTGCCATTTTCAGCCCCTTGCTGGCCGCCAGATACCGGCGCGTCCATGAACCCAAGGTTGAGGGCCTTCGCGGCCCCACTCAATTCCCGCGCGACCTCGGCACTCGCCGTGGTGTGGTCAACAAATAAAGCGCCCTCACTCATACCTGCAAATGCGCCGTCTTCATTCAAAGTGATGCTGCGTAAGTCATCATCATTACCAACACAGGCGAAGACTATTTCTTGGCCAACCGCCGCCTCTTTTGGTGTAGCCGCAGCCTTCCCACCAAATTCAGCCACCCATTTTTCAGCTTTCGCGACCGTTCGGTTGTATACCGTGACATCGTGGCCTGCTTTCGCCAGGTGCCCGGCCATCGGATAACCCATCACGCCCAATCCTAAAAACGAAACTTTCATGCGAAGTCCTTTTTCCTCGTACTAACAATATGGGAGTCCTTCGGCAGACAACTTGGCTACCAACGGATGTGTCGTGGTCCACTTCATGGGGGCTAGCATCGCCTGAATCCAGTCGGGAGTGACCTCTTCGACCATTTTAAAACGCCACTGGGGATTTTTATCCTTGTCGATCAACAGCGCTCGGACACCCTCACACCACTCGCCATCAGACAAGAGACGCATCCCGAGGTCGTGCTCCTGTAATACCGCTTGAGCCAGGTTTTGATATTTCGCGCGCTGGTTCTGGTATCCCGCAACAAGCGCGGCCCCGGGGCTTGCTTGTTCCAACCCGACAAATAGTTCAGGAACCTCGCGATACCATTTCTGCATCGTGTGCCAAGTCGCCAACGGTGACTGGTGTCGGATGCTGTTACCTAATCGAGCACCGTTCTCTTCCCAAGGCCCTTGTCTTGGTAACTCCGATGTCGCCTTGTGCAGGATTGCTCCAATCTCCGATAAGGCCGCCTCTCGTGAGGCATAATTAAGACCCAGAACAGCCTCAAATAACTGAGATTTTTCCGCGCGGGGCAGGAGCCAATCAGCCAAATTCAGCCAGCATCCGTCGGCGGCGCCAACAGTGACACCGCTCATCGCAAGACAGATACCTAACCCATTTGGGACGCGATTTAAGAACCAACTGCCACCACAATCGGGGACGAACCCGATTCGTACCTCGGGCATGGAGAGGCTAGAATGCTCGGTCACGCAACGCACATCTGCACCCTGAAAGACGCCCATGCCGCCGCCCATGATGTAACCATCACCCCACGCAAAGACCGGCTTCGAACAGTAACGAAGCCACACATCTAAGAGATATTCGTCGGCCAGGTAATCCGCGGAGTTTGAGAGATCATCCAAACCGCCCGCTTGGCCATTGTTGGTAACATCTCGGACATCACCCCCGGCACAAAACGCCTTTTCGGCGGACGACTCGATCCAAAGAGCTTTGATCGCGGCATCCGACTCGACCGTCTCGACAGCCTGCAACAAACCACGAATCATGGTGTGATCAAGCGCATTCAACGCTTTGGGACGGTCCATCACAGCGACCCCAAGGACACCTTCTGCATTGTTCAGAGGAACGGTGTGAAAACGAACTGTTGGTTCTGACATCAAATCTCCATTGAACATAAAGATATGTTTATATTATTATATACCCCATGTGGACATCCTATGATGATTATATCGACGCACTAAAAGCAATAGCTGAACCCACTCGATTCAGATTGATACGCCTTTGCGCTCAAGGGGAGCTGACTGTATCAGAACTCACGCGGATTGTCGGCCAATCCCAACCGCGTGTGTCTCGTCATTTGAAGCTGCTCCAAGACGCTGGGGTTTTGGAGAGCTTTCGGGAACAGCATTGGGTATTTTACCGGATTACACAAGATATGCAGTGCCAACAGTTGGTTTCGGAACTGCTGGAACAGTTGCCCGCTGACGGTGATCTAATGGTGCTCGATCAAGCGCGACTTAATGAACTACGTGGCGCACGAGCCAAGCTGTCTGAAGAGTTTGTCGAAACCGAAGTACCAGATTGGCTGAGGCTCCATGAATATCATGGAGACGAACTGAGATTCAGTGGCGCCGTCAAGGACGCGCTTTCAGCTCAACCTGTTGGGCATCTGCTCGATATCGCGACCGGTACAGGCCGCATGTTGAAAATCGCTGGCCCGCTTGCAGACAGTGGTGTCGGTATCGACTTATCGAAAAAAATGGTCATGGTCGCGCGGAATGCGCTTGCAGAAGCGGACCTGCCACACCTCACGGTACGTCAAGAAGACATGTATCAGATGCGATTTCCTGCGAGACATTTTGATACGGTCACGATCGACCAAGTACTGTATTTCGCAGCCGATCCAGATGCTCTTATCAAGGAAGCGACCCGGGTCCTCAAGCCCCATGGGCGTCTTCTTGTGGTCGCATTTACCGAGGCCGCTCAAGCCAAAAGCCCACCACCCGTGGGTATCGTGATTTCTGACATCCGCCGTTGGCTTGAAGAGGCGGGGTTGACGGTTACCGCAACCGACGTACTTCCGGGAGATGTGCTGGATATTAGCTTGTTGGTCTCGGAAAAGAATAAGGAGCGAGCATGAGCGCACCGCGAGTGTCGTTTGAATTTTTTCCGCCGAAGACGCCAGAAGCAGAGGCGGGCCTCTGGAAAACAGTGGAGCGACTCGCTCCGCTAAATCCTGAATTTGTATCTGTCACCTACGGAGCCGATGGGTCAACCCGCGAGCGAACGCACCAGGTAATTGAGAGTATCTTGACAAAAACGTCCCTCAAACCGGTCCCACATCTAACTTGTGTCGGGGCGCCACGAAGCGAAATCGACTCAATCGCGGACGGGTATTGGGACATGGGGGTACGGCAGATTGTCGCACTACGTGGTGACCCCGAAGGTGGCGCTGATGCGGCTTACGTGCCTCACCCAGATGGGTACGCCTTTGCGTCTGATTTGGTCCAGGGGTTGCTCGAGAGACATCCGTTTGAGTTGTTCGTTGCAGCTTACCCCGAGACGCATCCTCAGGCAGTTTCAGTAGACGCAGATCTGGAAAACTTAAAGCGCAAGGTTGATGCTGGTAGTCACCGAGCGATTACTCAATTTTTCTTCGATAATGAGATTTTTTTGCGGTTTCGGGACCGCGTCGCGGCCACGCAGATTGATGTCGAGCTGATTCCCGGTATATTGCCGGTCACTAACTTCAACACTTTAGTGCGTTTCGCTGGTGCCTGTGGCGCGTCGGTTCCAAAGTCTTTATCAATGCAGTTTGAGGGCCTCGATGATGACCCGACAACCCGACAGTTAATCGCAGCACATGCCGCAGTATCCCAGGCTGAGGACCTCGGCCGCGAGGGCGTTGAAGACTTTCATTTCTACACACTCAACCGCGCCGACCTCAGTTTCGCTGTCTGCCACGCTTTGGGGGTACGAGGTTGCGCATGACACGCGACGAGCGGATCCGGTGGCTTGAGTCCGCACTGAGAGAGTCCATCGTCATCCTTGACGGCGGTATGGGTACAATGATCCAGGGGGCAGGTCTCGGCGAGAGCGATTACCGTGGCGAACGGTTTAAAAATTTTCCGCAGGATTTGAAGGGAAATAATGATCTTCTGACTCTCACGCAGCCCGAGCTCATAGCATCTATCCATAAAGCCTACATCGATGCGGGCGCAAGTATCGTGGAGACCAACACCTTTAACTCAAACCGACCATCGATGGCAGACTACTCGATGGAGGATTTGGTCACCGAATTAAATCGCGAGGCAGCGAAGCTTGCCCGATCAGTTGCAGACTCCTGCGACAGGCCAGTGCTGGTCGCTGGGGTTTTAGGGCCGACCAACAGAACGTGCTCCATAAGCCCAGATGTCAATGATCCTGGCGCGCGCAATATAACGTTCAATCAATTAGTTGAGACTTACACCGACGCGACACGTGCGCTCCTGGACGGTGGAGCCGACCTGATTCTGGTCGAGACCATTTTTGATACCCTAAACGCGAAAGCAGCTTTGTTCGCCATTGACGAGGTCGCACGCGAGACAGGCATCCAGATTCGTATCATGATCTCGGGCACAATCACTGACGCCTCGGGCCGAACCCTATCCGGCCAGACGACCGAAGCCTTTTGGTTCTCGGTCCGCCACGCTAAACCGCTCACCATTGGCTTGAACTGCGCGCTTGGACCCAAGGAGCTCCGGCCGTTCCTGTCAGACCTCTCTCGTGTCGCAGACACATTCGTATCGGCACACCCGAATGCGGGACTCCCCAATCAATTCGGCGAGTATGATTTGGACGCAGCTGAGATGTCGGAAATCGTCGCCGAGTACGCGGAAGCCGCCCTTGTGAACGTTATCGGCGGCTGTTGCGGCACCACCCCGGAACACGTCCGTCTGATTGCGGAGAAAGTTGCTAGCCACCAACCGCGAGAGATCGCGGCTAAAGAACCCGTGATGCGCCTATCTGGACTAGAGCCCTTTATAGCCAATGATACAACCCGCTTTGTGAACATCGGTGAGCGAACCAACGTGACAGGTTCAGCGATGTTCAAGCGATTGATTCTCAACGGTGAATTTGACGAAGCTCTGGCCGTCGCCCGTCAACAGGTCGAAAACGGCGCCCAGGTCATCGATATCAACATGGACGAGGGGATGCTGGACTCCAAGTCGGCAATGGTGACCTTCCTCAATCTGATCGCATCAGAACCTGATATTTCGAAAGTCCCTGTAATGATTGACTCATCCAAATGGGACATCCTAGAAGCCGGCATGCAGTGCATCCAAGGGAAGGGAATCGTCAACTCCATCTCGTTGAAAGAAGGTGAAGCTAATTTTCTAGAGCAGGCTCGCAAAATTCGTCAATACGGATTCGCGGTCGTTGTCATGGCATTCGATGAGACAGGCCAGGCAGATACGCGCGAGAGGAAGCTCGAAATCTGCCGACGCTCATACGAGCTTTTAACTAAAGTGGCCGGTTTCCCCCCCGAAGACATCGTATTCGATCCCAACGTTTTTGCTGTTGCGACTGGAATCGAAGAGCACAATAACTATGCGCTCGATTTTATCTACGCATGCAAAGACATCACTGAATACTGTCCGCACAGTTATATCTCTGGCGGCATCTCGAATGTATCGTTCTCCTTCCGCGGCAATAACCCCGTACGCGAGGCGATGCACTCCGTATTCCTATTCCACGCGATTCGCGAAGGCCTCTCAATGGGTATCGTCAATGCAGGCCAACTGGCCATCTATGAAGGTATCGATACCGAACTTCGGGAGCTTGTCGAAGACGTCATCTTAAACCGCCGAGACGACGCGACAGAGCAGCTTGTCGATATCGCACCAAAATATAATGTCGATAAAGAAGAGGACGACACCACCGTCGCTGAGTGGCGTAACGGGACCTTCGAAGAACGCTTGGCCTATGCGCTGATCAAAGGTATCGACACCCACGTTGTTGAAGATACGGAAGAAGCACGACTCAATGCACCACGCCCACTGTCTGTGATCGAGGGACCACTCATGGACGGCATGAACACGGTGGGTGACCTCTTTGGTGCGGGCAAAATGTTCCTACCGCAGGTTGTCAAATCAGCCCGCGTCATGAAGAAAGCCGTCGCACATCTCATACCCTTCATCGAAGAAGAAAAAGAGGCCGCAGGAGATACAAGCCAGGAACATGGCGTGATCATCATGGCGACAGTGAAAGGTGACGTTCACGACATCGGAAAGAACATTGTGGGGGTCGTCCTGCAGTGTAATAACTTCAAAGTAATCGATCTGGGGGTCATGGTCCCAACACAGACAATTCTCGACGCGGCCCGAGAACACAACGCAGACATCATCGGGCTCTCCGGCCTGATCACCCCATCCCTCGACGAGATGGTGACGGTCGCCTCAGAGATGGAGCGCCAGGGATTCACCTGCCCGCTATTGATCGGTGGAGCAACCACCTCTCCTGCACACACGTCAGTAAAAATTGATCCTGCCTATTCAGGGCCAGTGCTGTATGTCAAGGACGCATCACGCGCCGTCGGTGTCGCCTCAAGACTTTTGAGTGACGAGCGCGAGTCATACCACCAGGAGATTGCTACCGACCATGAAGTAAAACGCAAAGCACATGCCGGAAAAGCACCTAAAAAACTTCTTCCAATAGAAGAAGCGAACTCGCGCCGTCCGGAGCTGTCTTTTGATGCAACAACGATCGTGACGCCCAACTCGATTGGGAGCCTCGCGTTCAACGATTACCCATTGGATGCACTGCTGGACACCATCGACTGGATGCCGTTTTTCAATGCATGGGAATTCAACGGGAAATTCCCCGACATCCTCAACGACCCGCGAAAGGGACAGGAAGCACGAAAGTTGTATAACGATGCACAAGCGATGCTTGACAGCATCATTGATCAAAAATGGTTGCGAGCCGACGCCATCGCTGGATGCTTCCCTGCATATTCAGAAGGCAACAGTATCGTTATTCTGGATCCAGAGAATCACGAGCGTGAGTTACTGAGGACCCACTGGCTCCGACAACAACGGCCCATGCCTGAAGGGAAGCCCCAGTTGTGCTTGAGTGACTTCATTGCACCAAGAGACTCAGGTCAAGTAGATTACATCGGGGCATTCGCAGTGACGACCGGTCATGGAATTGATGCCCATGTAAAAGCGTTCGAACAAGCGCATGATGACTACCAAGCGATACTCTTGAAAGCACTCGCAGATCGATTCGCTGAGAGTTTCGCGGAGCACTTGCATCGTCGCGTACGCACAGATTTTTGGGGATATGCAGCGGGTGAAGTATTGACCAACGATGAACTGATCCGCGAGAAATATCGCGGAATTCGGCCAGCTCCCGGATACCCAGCATGTCCCGATCATCGCGAAAAACGCTCTCTGTGGTCGCTACTTGATGTCGAGTCGGCGACAGGGATTTCACTCACTGAAAGCTTGGCGATGTGGCCGACATCATCCGTGAGTGGGTTTTACTTTGCTCACCCGGACGCGCGGTATTTTACGCTCGGACAGATCGGGAAAGATCAACTAGCGAGTTACTCAGCAATGAGAAACGAGACAATTGACGAGAACGCGCGCTGGCTGTCGCCCATCCTCGGCTAAGCACCCAGTTAATTTCAATCGTATCGACACATCCCCGCCGATACTTTCACGTAATTAAGCCGTTAATCATCCCACTATTCATCACAGAGGATATGGTTCAGACTCCCTCCGCAACCGGTACGATTTTCGAACCTCATCAAAAAGATCGGGTTTCTCCATCTCAATCGCGCGAAATAAGCGCTCGCGTAACGCGCGATCAGTCTCAGCCATCGGGCATGCCTTTAGGATAGAATCCGTCAATGACTCACCACCTAGCCGAGCGCCAGCAATAGCGTCCAAAAAAGACTCTTCATCAACACTATTCAACGCAAAGCCAAACCAGGAGGCAGCGTCTTGAAGAATGCGCTTCGTTCCACGGTATTTGCCTTCCACCGAATGACCGGCAATGTGCGGGCTTATTCGCCAGGATCTGCTGATCAACGCATCACTAATTACGGGCTCCATTGGAAAAACATCCAGCACCAAATCGAAGTGGGTCTGCGCAAGTAAATCATGCTCATGTAGGACCTTGCCTCTCGACGCATTGACTACCAGTGACTGCTTTTTGATTTGGGACAGCGCTTCTTGATCCAACAGCCTATCTGTCACGTAATTACCCTCGGTGACACGGGGTACATGAAGCGAAATGACGTCCGATTGTCGAATGACATCACCCAACGGTACGTGATCTGGTAGGCCTCCCGAATCAAATCGTGGTTGATCCGACAAGATCGTTCGAATACCCACCATTTGAGCACGCTTATCGAGTAGCGAACCCACAGCACCAACACCGATGATGCCGAGCGTTAAGCTGTCGAGGGCACGGCCTCCTGCCTTAGCCCAACTAAAAAGATGTGACAGCACATAGTCGGTAACCGCAAAGGCATTGCATCCAGGTGCCGATACCACTCTGATGTTTTTATCCGAGAGATGCTTTAGGGGAAGGTGATCGGTTCCTATCGTTGCCGTTCCGATGAAGCGAATGGATTCAGGAAGATTATGAGTCGACACGCGTGCTGTTGAACGAACCAGTAAAGCATCCGCACCAACTAACATCGCTCTAGGAATATCGCGCCCAGAGTACCAACGAATCTCGCAATGACTCGGGACGAGCTCTGTCAGCCCAAGTAGTCCCTCGTCGGCCACAAATACGGTCATTTCTTGTTCCCTGAAGCGAAACAATTGATTGTCGCCTATACTTTCTCCTCAGACAAAGCCACGACATCACATGCTGAAAATTAAACCACCACTTATCGACTTTTTACCTAAAGCAGGTAGCGCACCCCAAACACTCTCGAACCTCCCCCAAAGTGCGGTGCCAATCGCGATTGCTGAGTGTGCGGCACGATCAAGCTCACTTGTTCTGGTAGTGGTTGAGACATCACAAGACGCTCAGCACCTAGCAAATGCTCTACATTTCTACCTAGGCCAAGAGCATCATCTGGACGCCGAAGGTGAAGCAGACGGGCAGGCCGACATCCCCATAATCCACCTACCCGACTGGGAAACACTGCCCTATGACAGCTTCTCTCCCCACGAAGATATTACCTCCGAGAGACTCAAGGCATTAAGCCAACTCGGCGACCTGAATCGAGGACTACTGATTTTACCAGTCCAAACGCTCGCACACCGACTACCGCCCCGAGAGCACCTTGATGGCCAACGATTTATTTTAAATACCGGCGATCAGTTTGATTTACACGCGGAACGCAGACGACTCGAGGCGTCTGGATACCACGCCGTCGATACTGTTCGTGAACATGGTGAATTCGCGGTCCGTGGAGCAATCCTCGATGTATTTCCGATGGGCTCTGAGCAGCCATTGCGCGTGGAGCTCTTCGACACAGAAATCGATAGCTTAAGGGCCTTCGATCCAGACACCCAGCGCACAATCACCAAGGTCGATTCAGTCACCCTCTTACCGGCACGAGAAATTCCGCTAACCGAGACAGGGATTGCCACGTTTAGGCAAAACTGGCACGAAACATTTGATGGTAATCCGAGAGACAGCTCGATATATCAAGATGTTTCCTCGGGCCTCGCACCCCCGGGGGTGGAATACTACGCCCCCCTCTTTTTTAATCAGATGGCCACCCTTTTTGAGTATTTACCAGCGGATGCACAGACCATCCGTGTTGGTGCACTGCATCAAGCACTTGAACAGTTCTGGACCGATGTGATGGTGCGTTTTGAGAACTTGAAGCATGACCGCAGGAAACCCCTTCTTTCTCCGGAAAAGCTCTTTGTTCGCACAGAAGAATTATTTGCCGACCTAAACCGCTTCAGTTCGATAGAGATCAAGGAGCCGGACTCAACGCATCCACGCATTCGACCGCTCCCTGACGTCACGTTTGATGCAAAGGCCGATCAACCGGCCACAAGACTCAAGGCATTGATTGATAACATTAAAGCGGTTTGCTTTGTTGCTGAATCAGCTGGACGACGCGAAGCACTATCGGAGCTTTTGGCGAGGCATGGTATACGTCCAGAAACCGTCGAACGGTTCAGCGACTTCCAGCCGGCCACTCACAAAGCGGTTATTACGCTTGGCTTACTGGACCAAGGGATCATAGTTGACCAATTCGCAATCGTTCCAGAAAGCCAATTATTTGGTCGCCGTGTACCCCAGCGACGACGACGCAGACAGCATGAGATCGCGACCGATCTAATTGTCCGCGACCTATCTGAGATCGAAATCGGTGATCCAATCGTTCACATAGATCACGGCGTCGGGCATTACAAAGGGCTTGAAACCATCGACTTGGGCGAAGACATCAATGAGTTCGTGACCGTCGAGTACCAAGCCGGCGCGAAACTCTACATCCCCGTCACAAATCTCGGTGTGTTGAGCCGGTATGCCGGTGGTGACCCAGATTTAGTCGCTGCACATAAACTTGGGACCGATCGTTGGAGAAGGGCCAAGCAAAAAGCGGCCGAAGAAATTCGCGATAAAGCCGCAGAACTCCTCGATATCTATGCCAGACGGGCCGCCAAGGAAGGCTACGCGCATCAAATCGATGAATCTCAAGTCAATCAATTTGCTGACGGCTTCCCATTCGAATTGACACCCGATCAAGAGACGTCAATCGATGCCGTACTAGCCGACTTAAAGGCCCCCCGCCCGATGGATCGACTGGTCTGTGGTGATGTCGGATTTGGTAAAACAGAGGTCGCGATGCGTGCGGCATTCGCGTCCGTCAGTAGCGGGAAGCAGGTATGCGTCCTGGTTCCAACGACACTCCTCGCCCAACAGCACTTCGAATCATTCCGTGATCGCTTCGCAGACTGGCCCGTGACTATTGAAGTGCTCAGCCGATTTAAGACGGCCAAAGAAACCAGGGCTATCATTGACCGGGCGAATAACGGCCAAATCGATATCGTCGTCGGCACTCACAAGCTGTTATCGAGCGAGCTAAGACTTCCAAAACTGAGCCTCCTGATCATTGATGAAGAGCACCGATTCGGCGTGGCACAAAAAGAACGCTTGAAAAAATATCGCTCTAACGTGGATGTACTCACACTCACCGCGACCCCAATTCCTCGGACGCTCAATCTATCGATGGCGGGGATTCGTGATTTGTCTGTCATCGCGACACCGCCAGCTCGCCGCTTGTCTGTAAAAACCTTCATAAAGCAGAAAGATGATTCGCTTGTCAAAGAAGCGATCCTGCGTGAACTCTTGAGAGGTGGGCAGGTCTACTACCTCCACAACGAAGTTAAAAGTATCGAACGTACTGCCGATGACATTCGTCAGCTCGTTCCAGAGGCGCGTGTTATCGTCGCACACGGGCAAATGCGTGAGCGTGAGCTCGAGGACGTGATGGCGGACTTCTACCACAAGAAGTATAACGTTTTGGTCTGTTCAACAATCATCGAGACCGGGATCGATATCCCATCCGCGAACACGATCTTGATCGAGCGTGCCGACCAGTTTGGACTCGCCCAGCTGCACCAACTCAGGGGTCGGGTAGGACGTTCTCATCACCAGGCATATGCGTACCTGCTAACACCGGACCCCCGCTCTATGACAGCCGACGCCGTGAGACGATTGGAAGCGATTGAAGCCGCCAGCGATCTCGGTGCAGGATTCCAATTGGCGACACAAGACCTCGAGATTCGGGGTGCTGGCGAACTGTTGGGAGAAGACCAGTCAGGTAACATGCAGACGATTGGTTTCTCCCTATACATGGAAATGCTCGACGAGGCGGTCACGGCTGTCCGTGAGGGAAGAACACCGGATTTTGACCAGACCGAGTCAGCACACGCGGAAGTCGACTTGAAAATTCCTGCACTGATTCCGGCAGGGTATCTCAATGATGTCCCGCTAAGACTCGAACTCTACAAGAGGATTAGCTCGGCTACATCAGAGGAACTGCTATCAGATATTGAAATCGAAATGATCGATCGTTTCGGCCTATTGCCGCCGCAGGTCAAAAATTTATTCCAACAAGCAAAAGTCCGTCTCATAGCTGAATCTCTCGGTATCAGACAAATCACAGTCGGTCCCCAATCGGGACGTATTGAATTCAGGGAAAAGACAAAAGTCGATCCAATGGTGCTCATCAGTCTGGTACAGTCCAAGCCAAATGAATACAAACTAGATGGTGCTACAGCATTAAAAATTATCAGAGAGACAGCAGGAGCGGATGCACGCCTGGGGTTCACTCAGGAGGTACTGAGCGCGTTACAAAGGACCGCAACCACATGATAAGCCGGATCATCAGTTTCCTTATCACCGCCCTGATGACAACTGCGGCGTATGCCGAGGTAAGACCGTATGCCCTCGAGGTATTGGTATTCTCACGGCCGGAGCCCGTGCAGTCGATTACCGAAGTGTTCCCCTCGACAGAACCACAAGCCCCAGAGAGCTTCGACTTACTGTCTGCAATTAATTCAGGCTTCCAAAACCTAACGTCGCTGCCTGATTCGAGCCAGATACTGAGAAACTCTGCGCTCCGCATCCAGACCCAACTGAATGGTCAAATCCTGTTCCATAAACGTTGGATACATCCCCTCACCAAAAACCAAAAAGCCAACCCTTGGTTTCGGATTTCGGGCGTCGCTGACAATGGTTTCAGGCTCAATGGCTATTTGCGTTGGTCAATCGATCGCTTCATTGAAGTGGACGCCGACCTGAGGGTGACCCGCGCTAATCTTCGACAAGTGCCTTACGGGACACCCGTGGATGAGGTCTATGTGTTGAGAGAATTCAGAAAAGTGTCATCGAAAGACATCCATTATCTCGACCATCCAGCCTTTGGTGTCATCATCGCTGCTGAGCCGATTGAACTTGCGGAGCCTCGGGGTCAACCTGTAGATGAAGCGTCTGAGTCGGAAACGCAACCTCTGCCCCCAGGTGAGTAATTAGCTCGTAGGCCTTCAGTAACACATCTTCTTTTACTGCATGATATTCAGTCCAAACCGTCGTTTTGGTGAAACAGTAAATAAAGAAGTCGAGAGAGCTAGGGCTGAATTGGTTGAAGTTGACCATCAGTGTTTGTGAAGAATCAATATCAGGGTGCTGTTCAAGCATTGCCTTTACGCGTTCGACAATCGTCTGAATTTGATTAGCGTCGTCGTAACGCACCCCAATCGTCTCGTAGATCCTACGATGCGACATCCGAGAGGGGTTCTCTACAGCAATCGATAGGAATGCCGCATTCGGTACATACAGTGGTCGTTTATCAAACGTGCGAATCGTTGTGAGACGCCACCCTAACGACTCCACGGTCCCCTCAATGTCACGATCTGGCGAACGGATCCAATCACCCACCCCAAATGGTCGGTCTAGGAAGATCATCAAGCCACCGAAAAAATTTGATAGTAAGTCTTTTGCGGCGAAACCAACCGCGATGCCGCCAAGCCCACCGAAGGCCAAAACCCCCGAGACAGAAAACCCGAGCGCTTGCAGAATAATCAAACCACTGGTGATCAGTACTGTGATCCGAATCAGTCGTCCTATCGCTTCAACGGTGGTCAGATCCAGATCATCAGCCTGTGGATCATGAATCATTCGACGCTGAACGCGATCAATAAATCGGATCAATGCCCAGGTAAGCGTGGCTATCACCAAGGCAGCACGTAGCGGGCCAAAAATCGCCTCGATATCCAGACCAATAGATGCTCTTTCGAGCGCAAATGACAGACCCACGACCCAAACCAATGTCCGCGCCGGGCCTTGAAGGGCGGCAAAGAATGTGTCATCCCATTTGGATTGACTTTTCTCCGCTCGCGTTTTCAACGTGCGGACAAATCGCCGCACGAAATACGAACCAAAAACCGTCAGCAACACAATGATAAAGAGCTCGACACCCCGAAGTACCGCCACCGGCGATATACCGATTCCTGTCAATGGCCCTTCGAGCAACGAAAGGACAGATTCAATAAATAACTCGAGCATGTCAGGACTCCACGATTGAAACTAAGGTGCCTGGTGAGACCTGATCTGCCAGGTCACAGATATCTTCAAGACGCATGCGAACGCATCCATGCGACATTGGTACACCCATTGGTTCCGTTGGCGGCGTACCATGCAAGTAAATATAACGTCGCTGGCTATCGACTTGTCCACCCCGATTGAAACCCATTTCGTTACCGCAGAGCCATAAGATACGAGCTAAAATCCAATCCCGCTCGGGATACAAGTCGTGCAATTTCTCGGTCCAGACTTCCCCCGTGGGACGTCGTCCCACGAGAACTGCTTTTTCAGGCAGGCCACGACCGATGATAGCCCGTATTCGGTGGCCGCCTCGCGGTGTACAGGCAGAGCCCTCTTGCTCACCAGGTCCATTCAGGGCGGTCGAGCAAGGATAATCGAGCACCCCGTCGGTCCTAAAAACCCGACAAATTTGCGTTTTGAGATTGATCTCGACTGATTCGATTGCCATAGTCCAAGTCTAACACTTGGTAACAATGAAACTGGATGAAAAGCCAATGAAAGTGATGACCATCTCGGGCTTCGGTGGGCCCGAAGTATTTTCTCTCCACGAAATGCCTGAACCCACAGCAGGCGAAGGACAAGTCGTCATTGATGTTAAGGCATCAAGCGTCAACCCGATTGATTTAAAAATCCGAGCAGGGGTAGTCCCTCCAGCGACTCCGCCATTCCCCGCCGTGCTGCACGGAGACGTGGCGGGTATCGTGACCGAAGTTGGGCCGGGGGTAGATCACCTCCAGGTAGGTGATGAGGTATGGGGTTGTGCGGGCGGGTTTAATGGGCTCCCCTCGGGTGCGTTAGCCGAAAAAATGCTGACCGATGCCCGGTTGGTCACAAAAAAGCCAAAGAATTTCTCATTCATCGAGTCCGCGGCACTGCCACTTGTTTCCCTGACAGCTTGGTTTGCTCTCGCTGACCGTGCACAAGTAAAAACTGGCGACAAGGTTCTCGTGCACGCAGGCGGCGGCGGCGTGGGCCACGTTGGGATTCAAATCGCCAAGCATTTGGGTGGAACCGTGCACACGACGGTAAGTAACGAAGAGAAAGCGGCTCACGCTCGTGAGCTTGGAGCCTCTGAAACTATTCTGTACAGGGGCCTGTCGGTTGAGGATTACGTTAATCAACATACCGATGGCAAAGGCTACGACATCGTATTTGACACGGTGGGCGGCGATAACCTGGATGCCAGTTTCCAGGGGACGCGTTATGGCGGTACCATTGTCAATATCGCGGCACGCTCAACACACGACCTGAGTCCAATGCATGCCAAAAGCCTAACTCTTCAGGTTGTTTTCTTGGTCGGCCAGGTAGCGAATCCAACGAATCGACATAGCATCAGGCCACGACTCGAAAAGCTTTGTGAAATGGCTGAAAACGGCGATTTGCGCCCGATAATTGATCAGAAGCGCTTCGAATTCGAAGACGTTGCCGATGCACATACCTACTTAGAATCAGGCGAGGCGATCGGCAAGGTCGTTCTTACTCGGTAACCTCGTCGACCAGCTCGATCCAATGTTTGACCGGAGCTTTTGCTCCGGTATTTAGGTGGAGCTGGCACCCCACGTTTGCGGTCGCGATAGTCGGTGCACCGGACGCCTCGAGGGCTTTAAGTTTATCTTTCAAGAGTCGTTTACTGAGATCTGGCTGGAGGATCGAATAGGTGCCCGCGGACCCACAACATAGGTGCGAGTCGGGCACAGGCCTCAATTCAAAACCAAGCTCTCTCAGAATACCCTCAGTTAAGCCGTTGAGTTTCTGCCCATGCTGTAACGTGCAGGGTGAGTGGAACGCGATCGTATCTGCGCCGCGGACTTTTAGGCCGCCTAAATCCTCTCTCGAGAGCACTTCGGAAATATCTTTGGCTAGCTCAGAAACACGTCTTGCTTTCTCAGCATAAAGCGGGTCGCCCTGGAGTAGATGAACATACTCTTTGACCATAACACCACACCCGGATGCTGTAATAACAATCGCCTCAGCGCCTTGTTCGAGCAAAGGCCACCACGCGTCGATATTCCGCTTAACCGCATCGTGACTCCGATCGTGATCACTTAAGTGGTGGGCCACAGCACCGCAGCAACCGGCTTCTCTAGCAGCGATTAACCGAATACCAAGACGGTCAAGCACGCGCGCAGCAGATGCATTCACGTTAGGGGTCGCCGAGGGTTGCGCACAAGCCTCAAGCACCAACATGGTTCGAGCATGCGTAGACCGCGGCCACACACTTGGCTTAGCACGCCGGGGGATTTTAGTACCTATCCTCCCTGGCATCAGTGGTCGAAGGAGTTGCCCGACTCTCACTAGGAAACCAAACAACCGTCGATTCGGGATCACCACAACTAGGACCTTGCGGATTAATTTTTGCGTCCACGAGCGGCCCACTTCGTCTTCGACGATTTTACGACCGATATCCGCCAGGCGACCGTAATCTACACCTGACGGACAAGTTGTTTCACATGACCGACAGGTTAGGCAGCGATCAAGATGTGTCTGTGTTGATTTAGTTGGCGTCGCACCCTCTAGAATTTCTTTAATCTGATAGATTCGACCTCTCGGACCATCGAGTTCATCACCAAGTAACTGGTAGGTCGGGCAGGTCGCTGTACAAAAACCACAGTGAACACATTTCCGGAGGATGGCCTCTGCTTCACGGCCTTGGTCTGTATCGGCATACCGCTCAACAATATTGGTTTGCATCAGTGAGCCTCCTCCAACAAACGACCACGATTAATCAAACCGTACGGATCCATCGCTTCCTTTACACGCTGATTCAGGCGGAGGATTCCAGATGTGAGCGGCTGCACACCCGTCCCCGACTCACGATCACGCGAAAAACAAGTCGCGTGCCCGCCCAGCCGCGCGGCCCATTCAAAGGGGGAAAAATCATTCCGTGGAGCCCTAATCCAACGCTGTCCACCGGCCCAATCAAAGCGGAACGAATCCAATACGTTGGCTGGTGTGGTCGGTGCGACCGAGACTCTCCAAGGCCAGTAATCAGAGGAATGAAACTCGCTAGCAGTCAGGTCGCGAAGCCCGAACCAAAACTGGTCGGCCTTTTTTAATGTCTCACCACCAATCGCCGCACCAGCAGATTCGACACCACTTGCTGCGCCTGATAATCGGATGTAGAGAAATCCATCAATCCAAGACGCAGCCGAAATGGGGTATGGACGACGCCCGAGTCGGATAAGCGTATCGAGTGCATCCGCTTGAGTACACTCAAGTACCTGCGTTTGCTCTTTTTCGGGAATTGGTAATACCTTGACCGAAATCTCAGTCAAAATACCCAAAGTACCAAACGCCCCAACAGACAATCGAGACAAGTCGTATCCGGCAACGTTCTTCATAACTTCACCACCAAATTTGAGGTGTTGCCCGAGCCCATTAATCAAGCGAACACCCAACACACAATCACGTGCACTGCCGAGATGCATCCGCCTTGGTCCAGAAAATCCTGACGCCATCACCCCACCAATCGTGGAATGGTCACCCAAACGTGGAGGCTCGAACGGCAGCATCTGACGAGCATCACTCAAGCATGCCTCGATCTCTTTCAACGTCGTACCACTTTTTGCGGTTAATACGAGCTCTGTTGGCTCATAGTTCACGACTCCCCTATGTTCATGCATCGATAAGGGCTCATCCTTCAACCGGCCGGCCAAGAATGATTTAGTATCCCCGCCAACGACGGCCACCGGTTTCTTGGCCGCGAGGCGATCACATAAAGTTTCAACTAAGGACATTAAAAACGTTCCAACTCTGGGTGAGGAATCTGCCCGCGGTGAATATGCATTTTTCCGAACTCTGCGCAACGATTCAGGGTAGGTACCGCTTTGCCTGGGTTCAAGATCCCAGTGGGATCAAAAGCAGCCTTTACGGAATGGAACTGCGTTAATTCATCGGGGGAGAACTGAACGCACATCTCATTAATCTTCTCGACACCAACACCATGCTCTCCGGTTATGGTCCCACCGACCTCAACTGAAAGCTCGAGAATTTCTGCGCCGAAGTGCTCGGCTCGTTTGACTTCCTCAGGGTCATTCGCGTCAAACAAGATCAAAGGATGCAAGTTCCCGTCACCGGCATGGAATACGTTTGCGCAACGCAGACCGTATCGTTCCGACATTTCACGCATCCGTCTCAATACCAGAGAGAGATGTTTACGTGGAATTGTTCCGTCCATACAGTAATAGTCTGGTGAAATTCGGCCCACCGCTGGAAACGCACTCTTTCGGCCCTTCCAAAATAAAACTCTCTCCTCCTCATTGGTCGCTACTCTGAGCATCGTCGCTCCCGACTTCTTCAGGATTGTCTCAACCCGAGCGAGCTCGTCTGTCACCTCCTCTTTAGTTCCGTCGACTTCGCACAGAAGGAGTGCCTCGGCATCGAGTGGGTATCCAGCCTTTACAAAATCTTCAACAGCGGCAACCGCCGGGCCATCCATCATTTCTAGGCCCGCGGGAATAATTCCAGCAGCGATAATGTCTCCAACAGAGTCACCCGCTTTAGTGACGTCATCAAACGCGGCCATCACGACACGCATTTCCTCAGGCTTTGGCAGTAAGCGGACCGTGATCTCCAAAACAACCGCCAGCAGGCCCTCGCTTCCGATGGTGAGGGCCAGGAGATCATAACCGGCTGAATCTAGGGCATCAGAACCGACCGTCTCGATTGAGCCATCATCCAGAGCGACCGTGACCGACAACACGTTATGGACCGTCAGACCATACTTGAGGCAGTGCACCCCACCGGCGTTTTCTGCGACATTGCCACCAATCGAACAGGCAATCTGTGATGACGGATCCGGTGCGTAGTACAAGCCAAGGTGGCTCACTGCCTCTGAAATCGCCAAATTCCTCACACCAGGTTCTACACGTGCGATCCTTGCATCCTCATCAACCTCAAGAATTCTGCTGAACTTAGTCATTACCAGCAGGACTCCATCAGTGTGTGGCAATGCGCCACCTGATAATCCGGTCCCCGCACCACGTGCCACAACGGGCACACCGAGAGACCTGCAGGTCTTGAGTACGTGACACACCTCCTCACGTGTCTCGGGAAGCACGACTACCTTGGGCTTCGCTTTAAACATCGTCAGGCCGTCACACTCGTAGGGAGCCGTATCTCGCTCTGAGAATAAGACCCGGTCAATTTGAACACCGGTTGCTAATGCTCCGACTAACTGTTCGGTTTCCATGGAATCACCTTTTGCGGTTCATCGGTTTCATATGAATAATTCACCAAAAAGGTTATCACAGGCACGTGACCATCGTAGGGCTAAGTGGTCATACCAATAATAAGCAGTCGTCCACTTGATAAAAGCAAGCCGAAGTAACATACCCGATAAAACCATAGCGCCGGAATTCTCTGGTTTAAGTAAATTCCAAGCCGTACCGCAAAGGGGCCAACCGGGGCAAGGATAAGCGCAGTCCACAAGACATCATTCGTAAATTGGTCTAACCAGTAATAAGGGAAAACTTTAGCTAGGTTGACAACGGTGAAGAACACGACGGTCGTGGCCGCATACGTCTTCGGCTCGAGTTTTTGAGGCAGTAATGCAACTTGGAGCGGGGGTCCACCCGCGTGTACGCTAAAACTTGTGAACCCCGCTATCGCGCTCCAAAATCTAGTATGCCACGGTCCGGGAGCGGGCTTTTCGGCTGGCTGCCCGAGTCCTAAATGCTCCGCCCACCATTGTATCCCAAACCCAAGCCCAATCATGCCGACCATGATTCGCAAGGAGTTTTCCGAAAGTACCTGGAAACTCAGCGCACCAATACACAAACCAAGACCCGCAGCCGGCAATAGTCGCTTGAGTTGCACCCAACACCACTGACCACGCCATCCATACAGGCCTGCCAGATCCATGATAATTAAACAAGGAAGCATTATCGCTGCGGACTGATTCACTGGGATGGCTGCCGATAAAAAGGGCACACCAACGATGCCAAGGCTGCCACCAAAGCCGCCTTTGGAGACCCCAACGATGAGTAGGCCAATCAGAGCGAGACCCCAAAACACAGGGTCCATGATCAATGTCGTCCCCGCCAAGCAAAATTGGTTTGAGGGAATTACTCTTCAGGCGATTCCTCAGTGACATCTGCCTGAGTGTCCTCGGCTGGGACCGGTGAGGCCAGGAGTTTGTCCCGTAGCATCTTCTCGATCCCGTCAGCCGTTGCCCGATTTTCATCCAAAAACTGAGCAGCATTGGCCTTGCCTTGGCCGATCCGTTGGCCGTCATAGGAATACCACGCGCCAGATTTCTCAACCAGACCTTCCTGGACACCTAGGTCAAGCACTTCTCCCATGTGATAGATGCCTTTCCCATACATGACTTGGAATTCTGCTTGGCGGAAGGGCGGTGACACCTTATTTTTCACTACCTTCACGCGGGTCTCATTACCGACTACCTCATCCCCCTGCTTCACACTACCAATCCGGCGAATATCCAGACGCACCGAGCTGTAGAACTTGAGTGCATTACCACCGGTCGTTGTTTCTGGGTTACCGAACATGACGCCAATCTTCATTCGAATCTGGTTAATAAAAATGACGAGACAGTTAGAGCGTTTGATATTCCCTGTGATCTTGCGAAGCGCCTGACTCATCAGTCGCGCCTGGAGACCTACATGTGTATCGCCCATATCACCCTCTATTTCCGCGCGTGGCGTCAATGCCGCTACCGAGTCGACGACCAAAATATCAACGCTACCCGAACGCACGAGCATGTCAGCGATCTCCAATGCCTGCTCACCTGTATCTGGCTGCGACACAAGTAGATCATCGACATTGATCCCTAATTTCCCGGCATATAATGGATCTAACGCATGCTCGGCATCGATAAACGCAGCTGTACCGCCAGCTTTCTGGCATTCCGCGATCGTTTGCAAAGTCAGCGTTGTTTTACCCGACGACTCAGGCCCATAGATTTCAACAATTCGACCCTTTGGGAGACCACCAATTCCAAGTGCAATGTCTAGTCCTAACGAACCAGTCGAGATGGCTGGAATCGCCTCACGGGGAGCATCCCCCATACGCATGACTGCGCCTTTACCAAACTGGCGTTCGATCTGACTTAAGGCTGCATCAAGAGCTTTACGACGATTATCATCCATTTAAATACCCTTCTTGTGTGTGTGACCTGTATCTTTAGAGTAACGATGTTCAAGCGCGCTGTCAGCAGAAAATACTGGAAATAATGTCAGTATTTTATGACAGCCGTGAGAGTAGCTGTTTCAGCCAGGGGACCGTAATTTTTCGCTGATCACGCAAGCTCTCTTGATCAATGGCGCTCAGCAAGTCAACCAACTTAGCCGGATTTCTGGGAAGCCTCGGACTCAAGAATCGAATCACATCAGACGGTAACTCAATTCCGCGCTGGTCGAGTTGACAACGGAAGAGGGACCTGAGGCCCTCGTCATCCAGACCATCCAAGGGTAGTATCATCGACGCACGGGCTCGGCTCGCTAAGTCGGGCAGAGTTATAGAACCTTCGGCTCGCGGTGAGGTCTCAGAAATCAAGACTAAACCATTCTGTTTACGCTTCCACCAAGAGAACAGGGCCGACTCGGCGATCGAGTGACGCAACCACCGATCCACGCGATCGAGAACTATTCCGCATCCGACATCAAGATAATCAAATAATTCAGGCGATATCTCAGCGCTTATGTCGCCGCAGTCGTAATAGCCAAACTCAAAACGATCGGCGATCAACAACCCCAGATGAGTCTTGCCGACACCCGGAGCACCATGCAACCAGAGTTCTGACGAAACCCCAGCCAATGATTCCTGGACATGGGATACAACCATTTGGTTCTGCTCGGTCTCAACCCAGCATTCCAACAAGTATCCAGTCGGCTTTTTGAGATTCAAGATCTCCTGTATTGGTTGCTTTCGATGGATCACTTAAGCGAATACACCAACGGAGAAATGAATTGGATCGACTCGAAAGACGACACTATGTCGTCAATCGAGCCAAGCGAGAGTTCTGTGTCAAGTACAATCGACGCATCCGTCGCCCGAACCTCTGTGGCCTGTATCGTGATCCCGTCAGATGCTTCAAGATGATCAATCAGATCCATTAAGCGAACCACATCGTTGTACTCAACTTTGACGGTCCATTGCCCCGCAACAACCTCATCACTGGGCTGGAAAGATATCAGCGAATTACCCTCTTCACCTTGAGGAACTACCTTCGGTTGTATCGTCTCAGAAACTGACCGTGAGTATCGCATCACGACCTCGATCAGTGAGTAGGCTCGCGTATTAGCATCAACGCCAGGTATCTCGCCCGCGCGATACTCCCCGCTAGATTCAAATAACCAATATTTAAGGGACTGTCGCTCGGGACGATCTCCAATAACCAAAACACGGGCAATACCATAACGGGCGGACGCATTCATCACCGCCCCGGCAAACTCGCCCCAAATCTCCGCAGGAGACAACGCAAGCGTGTCGTCAAGATCCATCAATGGGCGGCGCATCGGTACACCAAAACGCTTACTGGCCGCCAATAATCGGTCAATAATCAAGTTGGATTCCTGCCCGATCATTGAACGCTCGAGGCCGCGTTCCTCTGTCATCCAAATCAGGAATTCGGGCCGCTCGGTTTCCCAGAGCTCAATACCGGCTGTATCCAGTCGGGCTTTCAGTCCGTCGACATCGATGTCAACGATAAATGTGTCGCCGTCATAACCATAGGAGTTCACTAACGCCTCGGACAGACTAAAGAGGTCGGGGGATTCGCCGAGCATCTGTGCTTCTGGGATCCCGGTCAATTTCTCAGCAGCACCCCTAATGGTGTCCGATATCGCCTCCTCTACATTAAACAGAGAAGGCTCTTTGACATCAATGCGATACTCCAGCGCATCGACCGTTGCCGATAGAAAACACGCGATAAGAAAACTGAATCGTGCTGTCATGGAATCTCGCATTGGTTCTGGTAAGGCGGCAAATGATACACTCCCGCAACCATCCACGCAGGAAGCTATAAAGTCAATGAGCCAAGATCATCAGAAGGGTCTCTCATACCGAGACGCTGGTGTCGATATTGATGCAGGAAACACGCTAGTCGAACGGATCAAACCACACGCAAAAAGAACCGCTCGCAAGGAATCGCTGGGCGCCCTTGGTGGGTTCGCAGCCTCATTCAAGCTACCACAAGGATACCAAAATCCGGTCCTTATATCGGGGACAGACGGCGTCGGAACTAAACTAAAGTTGGCCATCGACTATCAGCGGCACAGTCAAATTGGCCAAGACCTCGTGGCGATGTGCGTAAATGACCTAATCGTCGCGAACGCGGAACCATTATTTTTTCTGGATTACTACGCGACAGGGCATCTTAATGTTGATGTTGCTGAATCTGTGATCGCGTCTATCGCTGATGGTTGCGAGCTAGCTGGTTGCGCGCTTGCGGGCGGAGAGACAGCTGAAATGCCTGGTATGTATCAGGACGGTGACTATGATCTAGCCGGGTTTTGCGTAGGTGTGGCTGAAGAATCAAAGATCTTGAACGGTAGCGGTGTCAGGGCTGGCGATACTATCATCGGCCTCGCCTCATCGGGGCCACACAGTAACGGCTATTCGTTGATTCGAAAAATTATCGCGCATGCAGAAATCAACCCGGAGACAGAACAACTTACCCCTGATACAACCGTCCTGGATGCAGTCATGCAGCCAACTCGGATTTATGTCAACTCGGTACTCAAAGCGATGGCAACCGGCCACGTCACGGGCGCAGTGCATGTAACTGGCGGGGGATTTCAAGAGAATCTACCCCGCTCTTTCAGTGAGAATTTGGCCGCATATATTGATCTCGATACATGGCATCCTCCAGCTATTTTCAAGTGGCTCGAGGCACAGGGTGACGTTGGTGCGGAAGAAATGCTCAGAACCTTCAACTGCGGCATTGGTTTCATCATGTTCTGTACCCCAGAACATGTACCCGAAATCACTAAAGTACTGCTATCAACCGGCGAACAGCCAATCATCATTGGCGAAATC